>NZ_JBHXNP010000021.1:0-98031 GCF_042719495.1 Streptomyces sp. NPDC058525 | reverse complement strand
TAATCGGGTGCACACATCACGTAGAGCGGGACGATCATGTCGGAATAAGACCGACCGTCCACTGCGTCCTCGCTGTGTAATTGCCTGCAAGCACTCCACAAGGGAAGCCTCACAGGTCTTTTTCAAAGGAACCTCGATCCACCGAAGTGGAACGGGGTATCAACTTCTGGCGTTGATTTTTGGCACGCTGTTGAGTTCTCAAGGAACGGACGCTTCCTTTGTACTCACCCTCTCGGGCTTTCCTCCGGGCTTTCGTTCTGTTCTTGCGTTTCCGACTCTATCAGACTCTTTCGGGCCCGACTTCCTCGGTGCTTTCCAGGTCCTGCGCTTTCGCGCTTTCCCTTTCCGGCGATTCCGACTCTATCAGATCCATTCCGTACCGTTTCCGGCTTGGATTCGAATTCCGATGGCCTTCGGAGGGCCTTTCCCTTTCGGGCGGAGCAGACTTTATCAGGTCTCCCTGGGTCTGGATTCCCACCCGCCCGCATGAGTTGGCAGGACACACGTGTGTGCCCGTTGCCGTGCGGGGTGGAGACGTAAACGTACTGGAGCGGGGCCCCCGGATGCAAATCCGGTTGCCCCGCTCCGGTGACGTCGCTACGGCGAGGGTCAGACCTCGACGACGACGGGGAGGATCATCGGGCGGCGGCGGTAGCTGTCCGACACCCACTTGCCCATCGTGCGGCGGATGAGCTGCTGGATCTGGTGCGGCTCGGCCACGCCGTCGGCGGCGGCCCTGGCGATGGCCTCCTCGATCTTCGCGACCACCGGTCCGAAGGCCGAGTCCTCGATGCCGGAGCCCCGGGCCTGGATGTTCGGGCCGCTGACGACCTTGCCCGTGGTGCTGTCGACCACCACGTAGACCGAGATGATGCCCTCGTCGCCGAGGATCCTGCGGTCCTTGAGCGAGGCCTCGGTGACGTCGCCGACCGAGAGGCCGTCCACGTACACGTAGCCGGCCTGGACCTTGCCGGAGATCCGGGCCTTGCCGTCGATCAGGTCGACGACCACGCCGTCCTCGGCGATGACGATGCGGTCCTTCGGGACGCCCGTCATGGCACCGAGCTCGGCGTTGGCGCGCAGGTGGCGCCATTCGCCGTGGACCGGCATCAGGTTCCGCGGCTTGCAGATGTTGTAGAAGTACAGCAGCTCGCCCGCGGAGGCGTGGCCGGAAACGTGCACCTTGGCGTTGCCCTTGTGCACGACGTTGGCGCCCCAGCGGGTCAGGCCGTTGATCACGCGGTAGACCGCGTTCTCGTTGCCCGGAATCAGGGACGACGCCAGGATCACGGTGTCGCCCGGGACGATCCGGATCTGGTGGTCGCGGTTGGCCATGCGGGACAGGGCCGCCATCGGCTCGCCCTGCGAGCCCGTGCAGACCAGCACGACCTCGTCGTCCGGCAGGTCGTCGAGGGTCTTGACGTCGACCACGAGACCGGCCGGGACCCGGAGGTAGCCCAGGTCACGGGCGATGCCCATGTTGCGGACCATGGACCGGCCGACGAAGGCGACCCTGCGGCCGTACTCGTGGGCGGCGTCCAGGATCTGCTGGATGCGGTGCACGTGGCTCGCGAACGAGGCCACGATGATCCGCTTCTGGGCGCTGGCGAACACTCCGCGGATGGCGTTGGAGATGTCGCGCTCGGGCGGGACGAAACCCGGGACCTCGGCGTTCGTCGAGTCGGAGAGGAGGAGGTCGATGCCCTCCTCGCTCAGACGCGCGAAGGCGTGCAGGTCGGTGAGGCGGTTGTCCAGCGGGAGCTGGTCCATCTTGAAGTCGCCGGTGGCCACGACCAGGCCCGCGGGGGTCCGGATCGCGACGGCCAGGGCGTCGGGGATGGAGTGGTTGACGGCGATGAACTCGCAGTCGAAGGGGCCGAGGTTCTCGCTCTCGCCTTCCTTCACCTCGAGGGTGTAGGGGCGGATGCGGTGCTCCTGGAGCTTCGCCTCGATGAGGGCCAGCGTCAGCTTGGAGCCGATCAGCGGGATGTCCGGCTTCTCCCGGAGGAGGTAGGGGACGGCGCCGATGTGGTCCTCGTGACCGTGCGTGAGCACGATGCCGTCGATGTCGTCGAGGCGATCCCGGATGGACGAGAAGTCCGGCAGGATCAGGTCGATGCCCGGCTGTTCCTCTTCCGGGAAGAGGACGCCGCAGTCGACGATCAGCAGACGGCCGTCGAACTCGAAGACGGTCATGTTGCGGCCGATCTCGCCGAGGCCACCCAGGGGGGTGACCCGCAGGCCGCCCTTGGGCAGCTTCGGCGGCGGACCGAGTTCAGGATGCGGATGGCTCAAAAGTCTCTCCTCACCACACGCGCCACGTACCCCGGAAGGCACGTGGCGCGCATGACATTCGTGCACTTGCTGTTGTCTGTTTCGGTCGTGCTTGTTCAGTTGTGAAGTCTGTTGTCAGAGCTGTACCCCGCCGGCGGCGAGATCGCGCTTGAGCTGCGCGGTCTCGTCGGCGCTCAGCTCGACCAGCGGGAGCCGCAGCGGGCCCGCGGGCAGGCCCTGCAGGTTCAGCGCGCCCTTGGTGGTCATCACGCCCTGGGTGCGGAACATACCGGTGAAGACGGGCAGCAGCTTCTGGTGGATCTCGGTGGCCTTCTGGACGTCTCCGCCCAGGTGGGCCTCCAGCATGGCGCGCAGGTCCGGGGTGACCACGTGGCCGACCACGGAGACGAAGCCGACCGCGCCGACCGACAGGAGCGGCAGGTTCAGCATGTCGTCGCCGGAGTACCAGGCCAGGCCGCTCTGCGCGATGGCCCAGCTGGCGCGGCCGAGGTCGCCCTTGGCGTCCTTGTTGGCAACGATACGGGGGTGCTCGGCCAGCCGGACGAGGGTTTCCGTCTCGATCGGAACACCGCTGCGGCCCGGGATGTCGTAGAGCATGACCGGCAGGCCGGTCGCGTCGGCGATCGCGGTGAAGTGCCGGTAGAGGCCCTCCTGCGACGGCTTGCTGTAGTAAGGGGTCACGGCGAGCAGGCCGTGGGCGCCGGTGCGCTCGGCCTCGCGGGCGAGCTCCAGGGTGTGGCGGGTGTAGTTCGTACCGATGCCGGCGACCACGTGGGCGCGGTCTCCGACGGCTTCGAGGACGGCTCGTACGAGGTCGTTTTTCTCCGCGTCGGTGGTGGTCGGCGACTCACCGGTGGTGCCGTTGACGATCAGGCCGTCGTTGCCTGCGTCCACCAGGTGGACGGCGAGCCGCTGCGCGCCGTCGAGGTCGAGTGCGCCATCCGCCGTAAACGGCGTGATCATGGCGGTGAGGACCCGCCCGAAGGGGGTCTGCGGAGTCGAGATCGGAGCCATGGGTAACACGCTACTCGCTGCCATGCTCGCAGTGTCCCCTCGGGGGACGTGGGTCCGAGTGTTGGACACCGGCACTGCCTGCTCGGGGGTTCAAGCAGTGCCGGGTCCGTTTGATCAGCCTAGATGAACTTTACGAAACGCCGCAATACGGACACTTAGGACTTGACTTCGCACATGTGTGCGTTATGCGTACACCGGGCCTTACGGGGCAACGCGACCGTTGCCGTTGAAGGCCGCGTACGTGAGCGGCATGAGCCGGGCCCAGTGCTGCTCCATCTTCTCGCCGACCATCTCGATCTCCCGCTGCGGGAAGGACGGGACCTTGGCGAGCTCGTGCTGGGTGCGCAGTCCGAGGAAGTGCATGAGCGAGCGGGCGTTGCAGGTCGCGTACATCGAGGAGAAAAGTCCGACCGGCAGGACCGAACGGGCCACCTCCCGGGCCACGCCCGCCGCGAGCATCTCCTGGTAGGCCTCGTAGGCCTGGCGGTACGAGTCCTCCATGACGCGGCCGGTCAGCTCCTGCTGCGCCTCGGTGCCCTCGACGAAGACGTACTTGCCCGGGCGGCCCTCCTGGACGAGCTTGCGCTCGGCGTCCGGAACGTAGAAGACCGGCTCGAGCTCCCTGTAGCGACCGGATTCCTCGTTGTAGGACCAGCCGACGCGGTGCCGCATGAACTCCCGGAACACGAAGATCGGGGCGCTGATGAAGTAGGTCATCGAGTTGTGCTCGAAGGGGCTGCCGTGGCGGTCCCGCATCAGGTAATTGATCAGGCCCTTGGAGCGCTCCGGGTCCTTCTGCAGCTCTTCGAGGGACTGCTCGCCGGCGGTGGAGACCCGGGCGGCCCACAGCACGTCGGAGTCGGCGGCGGAGTGCTTCACCAGCTCCACCGTGACGTCACTGCGGAAGCTGGGTTTCAGATCTGAAGCGGCGGTCTCGCTCACCGGGGGTCCTTCCAAACGTGCGTCCTGGGGCGCGCCCACTCTACGTCGCCGCCCGCGGCCCGCCGTGCAGGCCGACTCGGGGCGGCTGCCGGGCCGCCGAGCTGACGCTGCGCCAAAAAACTTGATGAATATGCCGAAATCGGGCACCGATTGGGCGGTTCGGACGTCCTACCCAGTAGAACCACGCCCACCTGCCACCACCGCCCCAGGGCCCCGACCGTGAGGAGAGTCGCTCTCATGTTCAGCCGGCGCGAACCCGTCCCGTTCGCCTTCGTCGCCGAGGCCGACCGCTTCCGCAGCAACGTCACTCCGCCGCCGCGCGAGCGCCTGAGCAGGACCCAGCTCGCCGCACGTAGTCTGGTCGGGCTGACCGTGGTTGCCGGGCTGGCCGGCTCGCTGGTCTTCGGCATACCCGCACTGCAGCCGAGCAAGGCCCCGGAGAAGTCGCAGCAGTCGGAGGCTTCCCAGGGGCGGTAGCCTCACGGTCACAGCCCAACCGAACGTGCATGTGAGTGAGGTCCAGCCGTGCCCCTGCCCTTCCTGACGGCCGACGGTGTGTCCGAGGCGGACGACGACGGCGACGAGGCGTCGGCCCTTGCCGACCACGACCGCTGGCGGCGTCCCTACCGGCCCGGTCCCTGGCGGGTGGGCATCGCCGCGCTGCTGCTCCTGCTGTCGGCGTTCATGCTGCTCTCGACGATGATCGTCGCCTTCGCCGGTGCCTGGGGCGGGGCCGCGGTCTGCCTCGTGGCCGCCCTCGTGGTCATCGGCTCGGCGCTGCGGCTGCTGCGCGCGGGCGTCTGGGTGAGCCGTGCGGGGCTGCGCCGGGTGGGCTTCCTCGGGACCCGCTCGATCGCGTGGGGCGAGATCACCGAACTGCGCACGGTGCAGCAGCCGGTGCGCTGGCTCGGCCTGCCGCGGACCGTGCAGGGCCAGGCGCTGACCGTGGCCACGCGCGACGGTGCGGAGCTGCCGGTGCTGCTGACCGACCACAACGCCGATTTCCTGTCGCGGGCCGAGGCCTTCGACCGGGCCGCCGACACGCTCGGTGCCTGGGCCGACGAGTACCGGCCCGTGCCCGCCTGATCCGGCGCCGCGCGCGCACGGGAGCCCGTACAGGTGTCAGACCTGTACGGGCTTCTTGTCGTGCAGGGCGATGGCCCGCTGCATGGCCTTGCGCGCCCGCGGGGTGTCGCGGGCGTCGTGGTAGGCGACGGCGAGCCGGAACCAGCTGCGCCAGTCCCCCGGCGCGTCCTCGGTCTCGGCCTTGCGGCGCGCGAAGACCTCGTCCGCGGAGTCCCGCAGGATCCGGCCGTACTGGTCCCGCTCCAGCTCGTCCACGGGCAGTCCGCCCTCGGCTTCGAGCTCGGTCGCGAGCTGGTTGGCCCTGGTGACGAACTGGGTGTTCTTCCAGAGGAACCACACGCCGATGACCGGCAGGATCAGCACGGCGACGCCGAAGGTGACGGTGAGCCAGGTGCCCTGCCGGATCAGCATCAGGCCCCGGCTGCCGACCAGGACGAAGTAGACGACCAGGACGGCCGCGGTGAGGAAGTACGTGATCTTCGCGCGCATGGGAGGACTACCGGATCAGCCGAGGTCGAGGAAGTGTTCCAGGCCGAAGGTGAGGCCCGGGGTCTGCGTCACGCGGCGCGCGCCGAGCAGGATGCCCGGCATGAAGCTGCTGTGGTGCAGGGAGTCGTGACGGATGGTGAGGGTCTCGCCCTCGCCGCCGAGCAGCACCTCTTGGTGGGCCAGCAGGCCGCGCAGGCGGACGGCGTGCACCGGGACGCCCGAGACGTCCGCGCCGCGGGCGCCGTCGAGTGCGGTGGAGGTGGCGTCGGGCTGGGCGCCGAGGCCGGCCTCGGCGCGGGCGGCCGCGATGAGCTGCGCCGTGCGGGTCGCGGTGCCCGACGGGGCGTCGACCTTGTTCGGGTGGTGCAGCTCGATGACCTCGACGGATTCGAAGTAGCGGGCGGCCTGGGCGGCGAACTTCATGGTGAGGACGGCGCCGATGGAGAAGTTCGGCGCGATGAGCACACCGGTCCGCGGGGAGCCCGCGAGCCAGGTGTTCAGCTGGGCGAGGCGGTCCTCGGTCCATCCGGTGGTGCCGACCACGCCGTGGATGCCGTGGCGGATGAGGAAGTCCAGGTTCTCCATCACCGAGGCCGGGGTGGTCAGCTCGACGGCGACCTGGGCGCCGGCGTCGGCCAGCGTCTCCAGCTTGTCGCCGCGGCCGAGGGCGGCCACCAGCTCCATGTCGTCGGCGGCCTCGACCGCCTTGACCGCTTCGGAGCCGATGCGGCCCTGGGCGCCGAGGACTGCCACGCGCAGCTTGCTCATGTTGCTTGCTTCCTTACGTGCGTACGGGACTAGGCGACCGCTTCGTGGAGCCGGGCCGCCTGCTTCTCCTTCAGCGGGCCGATCGCCGCGAGCGAGGGCCGCTGGGCCAGTACATCCTGTGCGACCGAGCGGACGTCGTCCGGGGTCACGGAGGCGATCCGGGCCAGCATGTCGTCGACCGACATCTGGTCGCCCCAGCACAGCTCGCTCTTGCCGATGCGGTTCATGATCGCGCCGGTGTCCTCCAGTCCGAGGACGGTCGACCCGGAGAGCTGGCCGATGGCCCGCTTGATCTCCTCGTCGGTCAGTCCGTCGGTGGCGACCTTGTCGAGCTCGTCGCGGCAGATCCGGAGCACATCGTGGACCTGGTTGGGGCGGCAGCCCGCGTAGACCCCGAAGAGGCCGGTGTCGGCGAAGCCCGAGGTGTACGAGTACACGCTGTAGGCCAGGCCGCGCTTCTCCCGGACCTCCTGGAAGAGGCGGGAGGACATGCCGCCGCCCAGCGCGGTGTTCAGCACGCCCAGCGCCCAGCGGCGCTCGTCGGTGCGGGCCAGGCCGGGCATGCCGAGGACCACGTGGGCCTGCTCGGTCTTGCGGTTGACCAGCTCGACGTGGCCGGTGGCGCGGATGCGCCGGGTGCCGGAGCGCGGGCCGATCGGCTCGGCGTCGGTGCGGGTCAGCGCGCCGGCCTTCTCGAAGGCCGCGCGGACCTGGCGTACGACCTTGTTGTGGTCGACGTTGCCGGCGGCGGCCACCACGAGGTGGGTCGGGTCGTAGTGCTTCTTGTAGAAGCGGCGGATCCGGTCGGCGCCCAGGGCGTTGATCGTGTCGACGGTGCCGAGGACGGGCCGGCCCAGGGGGGTGTCCCCGTACATGGTCTGCGCGAACAGGTCGTGGACCATGTCGCCCGGGTCGTCCTCGGTCATCGCGATCTCTTCGAGGATGACCCCGCGCTCGGCGTCGACGTCCTCCTCGCGGATCAGCGAGCCGGTGAGCATGTCGCAGACCACGTCGATGGCCAGCGGCAGGTCGGTGTCGAGCACCCGGGCGTAGTAGCAGGTGTACTCCTTCGCCGTGAAGGCGTTCATCTCGCCGCCGACCGCGTCGATCGCGGAGGAGATGTCGAGGGCGCTGCGCTTGGCGGTGCCCTTGAAGAGGAGGTGCTCCAGGTAGTGCGTGGCGCCGTTCAGCGTGGGCGTCTCGTCACGGGAGCCGACGTGCGCCCAGATGCCGAAGGTGGCGGAGCGGACGGAGGGCAGCGTCTCGGTGACGATGCGCAGTCCGCCGGGCAGGACGGTGCGCCGGACGGTGCCGATGCCGTTCTGCCCCTTGAGAAGGGTTTGGGTACGGGCGACGGCCCGCCCCTCCGAAGAGGGGCGGGCCGTCACACGGGAACTACGCGACATCACTTGTCGGAGTCGTCCTTGTCAGCGTCATTGTCGGCGTCACCTGCGGATTCGCCGTCGATCACGGGGATCAGGGAGAGCTTGCCGCGCTGGTCGATCTCGGCGATCTCCACCTGGACCTTGGTGCCGACACCGAGCACGTCCTCGACGTTCTCCACGCGCTTGCCACCGGCGAGCTTGCGGATCTGCGAGATGTGCAGCAGGCCGTCCTTGCCCGGGAGCAGGGAGACGAAGGCACCGAAGGTGGTGGTCTTGACGACCGTACCCAGGTAGCGCTCGCCGACCTCCGGCATGGTCGGGTTGGCGATGCCGTTGATCGTGGCGCGGGCGGCCTCGGCGGCCGGGCCGTCGGCGGCACCGATGTAGATGGTGCCGTCGTCCTCGATCGTGATCTCGGCGCCGGTGTCCTCCTGGATCTGGTTGATCATCTTGCCCTTGGGGCCGATGACCTCACCGATCTTGTCCACCGGGATCTTGACGGTGATGATCCGCGGGGCGTTCGGGGACATCTCGTCCGGCGTGTCGATCGCTTCCATCATCACGTCGAGGATGTGGAGGCGGGCGTCGCGGGCCTGCTTGAGGGCCGCGGCCAGGACGGAGGCCGGGATGCCGTCCAGCTTGGTGTCGAGCTGGAGGGCGGTGACGAACTCCTTGGTGCCGGCGACCTTGAAGTCCATGTCGCCGAAGGCGTCCTCCGCACCGAGGATGTCGGTGAGGGCGACGTAGTGCGTCTTGCCGTCGATCTCCTGGGAGATCAGGCCCATGGCGATGCCGGCGACGGGGGCCTTGAGGGGCACACCGGCGTTCAGCAGCGACATGGTGGAGGCGCAGACCGAGCCCATGGACGTCGAACCGTTGGAGCCGAGGGCCTCGGACACCTGGCGGATCGCGTACGGGAACTCCTCGCGGGTCGGGAGGACCGGCACGATGGCGCGCTCGGCGAGCGCGCCGTGGCCGATCTCGCGGCGCTTGGGCGAGCCCACGCGGCCGGTCTCACCGACGGAGTACGGCGGGAAGTTGTAGTTGTGCATGTAGCGCTTGCGGGTCACCGGGGAGAGGGTGTCCAGCTGCTGCTCCATGCGGAGCATGTTGAGGGTGGTGACGCCCAGGATCTGGGTCTCGCCACGCTCGAACAGCGCCGAGCCGTGCACGCGCGGGATGGCCTCGACCTCGGCGGCGAGGGTACGGATGTCCGTGATCCCGCGGCCGTCGATGCGGACCTTGTCCTTGATGACGCGCTCGCGCACCAGGGCCTTGGTCAGGCTGCGGTAGGCGGCGGAGATCTCCTTCTCGCGGCCCTCGAAGGCCGGGAGGAGCTTCTCGGCGGCGATCTCCTTGACGCGGTCCAGCTCGGCCTCGCGGTCCTGCTTGCCCGCGATGGTCAGCGCCTGGGAGAGGTCGCCCTTGACGGCGGCCGCGAGGGCCTCGTACACGTCGTCCTGGTAGTCCAGGAAGACCGGGAACTCGCCCTCGGGCTTGGCGGCCTTGGCGGCCAGGTCCGACTGGGCCTTGCAGAGGACCTTGATGAACGGCTTCGCGGCGTCGAGACCCGCGGCGACGATCTCCTCGGTCGGCGCCTCGGCGCCGCCCTTGACGAGGGCGATGGTCTTCTCGGTGGCCTCGGCCTCGACCATCATGATCGCGACGTCGCCGTCCTCGAGGGTGCGGCCCGCGACGACCATGTCGAAGACGGCGTCCTCGAGCTCGGTGTGCGTCGGGAACGCCACCCACTGGCCGCGGATCAGCGCGACGCGGACGCCGCCGATCGGGCCGGAGAAGGGCAGGCCGGCCAGCTGGGTGGACGCGGACGCGGCGTTGATCGCGATGACGTCGTACAGGTGGTCCGGGTTGAGCGCCATGACGGTGGCGACGACCTGGATCTCGTTGCGCAGGCCCTTCTTGAAGGACGGGCGCAGCGGGCGGTCGATCAGGCGGCAGGTGAGGATCGCGTCCTCGGAGGGCCGGCCCTCGCGGCGGAAGAAGGAGCCGGGGATCTTGCCGGCCGCGTACTGCCGCTCCTCGACGTCCACCGTCAGGGGGAAGAAGTCGAGCTGGTCTTTGGGCTTCTTCGACGCGGTGGTGGCGGAAAGCACCATCGTGTCGTCGTCCAGGTAGGCAACGGCGGAGCCGGCGGCCTGGCGGGCCAGACGGCCCGTCTCGAAGCGGATGGTGCGGGTGCCGAAGGAACCGTTGTCAATGACGGCCTCGGCGTAGTGGGTCTCGTTCTCCACTAGCGTTTTCTCCATTTTCGTCGTCTCCGTCCGCCGCCCGTGTGGCGGTGGACGGTGCGGAGAAGCGCGCCTTGGGTGCGGGCCGGTCTTCGATCGAAGCACCCGGTTCGGTGCCCGTGGGGCATTCCGGGTGCCACTACCGAGGACCGGCGGCGTAGGGAGGGCGCTCCTCCTCTTCAGTTGTGCGCGTCTGACTCAGACGCGCACGTGCGTCCTTTCCAGACTACAAAGGGTCCGGTCCGGTCCGCACGTACAGCAAAGGGAGCGGCCCCCGGATGTGGGAACCGCTCCCTTCACAGCGCTTTACTTGGCGCCGGCCGCACCGCGGCGGATGCCGAGGCGCTCGACCAGCGTACGGAAGCGCTGGATGTCCTTCTTGGCCAGGTACTGCAGCAGGCGGCGACGCTGGCCGACCAGGATCAGCAGACCACGACGGGAGTGGTGGTCGTGCTTGTGCGTCTTGAGGTGCTCGGTCAGGTCCGAGATGCGGCGGGAGAGCATCGCGACCTGGACCTCGGGAGAGCCGGTGTCGCCCTCCTTGGCACCGAACTCTGCGATGATCTGCTTCTTCGTAGCGGCGTCGAGCGGCACGCTTACTCCTCGTTTAGGTCTTCGTTGCCACCGAGTGCCCCAGGTCGAATTCTCTGGGGATCTTCCGTAACTCGGGAGGCGGGGTCCGCTGAGCGCAGTCCACAGACCCTCTGTCGGGGATCCGGGGGACGCGTACACAAACGGCCGTCACACAGCGTACCAGGCTGCCGGGTCGCGACGTCTCAGCTGGTGAGAGCGCGGGCCCGGGAGTAGACGTCCAGCACGGCCAGGGCCAGGGGGACCAGGCTGAGCAGGACCGCCGCCTCGGTGAGGTCGAGCAGCCTTCCCCAGAAGGGTGACAGGCCCTTGCTGGGGATGACAAGCGCAATTCCCGCGAGGAGGGCCGCGCCGGCGGCGACGGCGGCGGTCAGCCAGATGGTGCGGAGCTCCAGGCCGCTGTGGTCCTGCTTCGCCGCCAGGGCGTGGACGAGGTCGGCCGGCGGGTTCAGGGCCAGGCCCAGGACCAGCAGGGCGACGGCGAGGAGCCCGGCGGCCAGGGCGCACACCACCTGGGAGGTGTAGCGGAAGAGGCGGGCGCGGAGCAGCATGGCGAGGCCGGTGGCGAGGGCGAGCAGCTTGCCCCAGGTGTTGTCGGAGAAGCCGAGGACCGCGGCGGCTCCCACGACGACCGCGGCGCAGCCGCCGACCAGGCCGAGCAGCATCTCGTGGCCGCGGCGGGCCTGGGCGGCGATCTGCTCGGCGTCGAGGGAGGCGCCCGGGTCGTGCTGGTCGGAGCCGGGCCGGTCGCCGTACGGCTCGGTCTCGTAGCGGTCCGGGGTCTCGTACACCTCGGTGGCGCTGCGCGGGGCCGCGTAGCCGATGGGCAGGCGGGCGAAGCGGGCGGAGAGGCCGGGGAGGAAGGCGACGAGGCCGATGGCCACGGGTGCGCAGGCGGCGGCGGTGGCGGTCGCGGAGGCTTCGGTGGCGATGGCCGTGAAGGTGGCCAGGGTGCCGGTGGCGGCGACGAAGGTGGCCGCGACGAAGGGGGCGTCCCCGCTGGGGGTGAGCGCGACCAGGGCCACGGAGGCGACGAGGACGCAGACGCAGCCGAGCAGGAACTGGAGCCGGCCGGGTCCCTGGCCGGCGGCGGGGGCGATGATCCCGGAGCCGGCGATCAGCAGGTGCGGCAGGGCGCTGAGGCCGAGGGCGACGGCGGAGCCGCGGTCGCGGTAGACGCGGGCGCGGACGCCGGCCACGGCGGTGAGCAGGACGCCGACGGCGGCCGCGATGATCCCGGGCAGGCCGTGCATGTCGTGGCGCAGGGGGTCGGCGTACCAGAGGACGAAGCCGAGCATGACGAGGAGCAGCGCGGCTCCGGCCAGGCCCGCGCCGCGCAGCATGTCGTCGCTCCAGCGGTGCCGGTCGCGGACGACGGCGGAGGCGACGGCGTCGGAGACGTCGTCGAAGACGGCGGGCGGCAGGGACTCGGCGAAGGGGCGCAGGCTGAGCACCTCGCCGTCGAGGACCTGCTGGGCGGCGAGGGTGCGGGCGCCGTCGAGGACGGTGCCGGAGCGGCGTACGAGGTGGAAGCCGGTGGGGGCGCCGACGGGCTGGGTCTGGCCGGTGAGGCGCAGCAGTTCGGGGTAGACGTCGGCGACGGCGATGTCCTCGGGGAGGGCGACGTCGATCCGGCTGTCCGGGGCCACGACGGTGACCCTGCAGAAGCCCGTCGCCTCGGCCGTACTCACCTGTGTGACCCCCCTTGTCGCCGCCCGCGGCGGCGGGCGATTCGCGGATGCGCATACTGCGCGCGTCACCCTACCGGGCGCTTGCCCGACTGTCGGCAAGTAGGATCACCGACGCGTGGAGGAGACTCCCCTGCCCGCCCGGGACTTGGGGGCGCCGGATGCGGTGTCCCGTCCGTTTTCGAGGGATTGATGCTCCGGTGAGCCAGATCGTCGTCAAGCGTCCGCCGCGGTCCCTGCCGCCCGAAGTGCCTTCGGACGAGCTGCGGCTGGAGGCGCCGCCGGAGCTTCCCCGGGGGCAGCAGGAGGGCATGCTGATGCAGCTCCTGCCGATGCTGGGCATGGGTTCCTCCGCCGTGTTCTTCTTCATGCCGGGTGCGGCGCCGTTCATGCGCATCATGGGCGTGCTGATGCTCACCTCGACGGTGGCGATGGTCGTGGCCCAGCTGGTGCGGCACCGGCGGGGTACGCAGGGGCAAATGGCCGATGTGCGCCGGGACTACCTCAAATACCTTGCGCAGACCCGCCGCCAGGTACGCCGGACCGCGCGGGCGCAGCGCGACGCGCAGCTGTATCTGCACCCGGCCCCGGACCAGTTGTGGTCGGTGGTGGCCGAGGGTTCGCGGCTCTGGGAGCGGCGGGTCGGTGACGCGGACTTCGGCCAGGCGCGGCTCGGGCTGGGCTCGCAGCGGCTGTCGACGCCGCTGGTGGCACCGGACACGGCGCCGGTGGACGAGCTGGAGCCGCTGACGGCGGGCGCGATGCAGCGCTTCCTGAAGGTGCACTCCTCGCTGGACGGGCTGCCGATGGCGGTGTCGCTCCGGGCGTTCTACCACGTGACCGTGTCGGGTGAGGCGGAGTCGGCGCGCGGTACGGCGCGGGCGCTGGTGGCGCAGCTGGCGACGCTGCACTCCCCCGAGGACCTGGTGGTGGCCGTGGTGGCCGCGCCGGGTGCGGTGCCGTCGTGGGACTGGACGAAGTGGCTGCCGCACGCGCAGGTTCCGGGTCAGGTGGACGGGGCCGGTACGAAGCGGCTGTTCGGCGATGACCTGGGTGAGCTGGAGGGGCTGCTGGCGCCGCGGCTGGAGGGGCGGCCGCGGTTCAGCCGGGAAGTGTCCCCGGTGCTGGACCAGCCGCACCTGGTGGTGGTCCTCGACACCAACTCCCCCCGCGGTGCCGTGGTGCCGCCGGATTCGGTGTTCGCGGCGGCCGAGGGGCTGCAGGGCGTCACGATCGTCGAGGTGGTCGCGGGCGAGCTGGACGAGCCGCGGGGCGGGCTGTCGGTCGTGGTGCGGCCGGGCCGGCTGCGCCTGGAGTCGGGCGCGGGCGTCGCGTACGAGGGCACGCCGGACACCTTGTCGCTGCCCGCGGCGGAGGCGCTGGCCCGTCAGCTGGCGCCGCTGCGCACGGGCGGCGGGGACGACGACGAACCGCTGCTGGCCAACCTGGACTTCACGGACCTGCTGAACCTGGGCGACGCGGCCTCGATCGACGTGGCCCGCACCTGGCGGCCGCGGTCGGCCGGCGAGCGGCTGCGGGTGCCGATCGGTGTCGGCGAGGACGGCGCGCCGGTGATGCTGGACCTCAAGGAGGCCGCGCAGGAGGGCATGGGTCCGCACGGGCTGTGCGTGGGCGCGACGGGCTCCGGCAAGTCGGAGCTGCTGCGCACGCTGGTGCTGGGACTCGCGGTCACGCACACCTCGGAGACGCTGAACTTCGTCCTCGCGGACTTCAAGGGCGGCGCGACCTTCACCGGGATGGGGCAGATGCCGCACGTGGCGGCCGTCATCACCAACCTGGCGGACGACCTCACGCTCGTGGACCGGATGGGCGACTCGATCCGCGGCGAGCTGCAGCGCCGTCAGGAGCTGCTGCGCGCGGCGGGCAACTACGCGAACATCCACGACTACGAGAAGGCCCGGGCGGCGGGCGCCCCGCTGGAGCCGCTGGCCTCGCTGGTGCTGGTCATCGACGAGTTCAGCGAACTGCTGACGGCGAAGCCCGACTTCATCGACATGTTCATCCAGATCGGCCGGATCGGCCGCTCGCTGGGCGTGCACCTGCTGCTGGCCTCGCAGCGGCTGGAGGAGGGCAAGCTGCGCGGGCTGGACACGTACCTCTCGTACCGGATCGGTCTGCGGACGTTCTCGGCGGCGGAGTCGCGGACGGCGATCGGTGTGCCGGACGCCTACCACCTGCCGTCGGTGCCCGGTTCGGGCTATCTGAAGTTCGGTACGGACGAGATGACCCGCTTCAAGGCGGCGTACGTCTCGGGGACCTACCGTTCGGGCGGGCCGGACCTGTCGGTGGGGCTGTTCCCGGTGGAGCGGCGGCCCGCGCTGTTCACGGCGGCTCCGGTGCCGGTGGTGTACGCGGCCCCGGACCCGGCGTACCTGGCGGCGCGGTCGGCGCGGGAGGACGACGCGCTCGCCGACACGGTGCTGGACGTGATCGTGGGCCGGCTCGAGGGGCAGGGGGTGCCGGCGCACCAGGTGTGGCTGCCGCCGCTGGACCAGGCCCCGCCGCTGGACCAGCTGCTGCCGGCGCTGGCGCCGAGCGCGGAGCGCGGGCTGCACGCGGACGGGTACACGCGGCCCGGCGGGCTCGTGGTGCCGCTCGGGCTCATCGACAAGCCCTTCGAGCAGCGGCGCGAGGTGCTGTACCGGGACTTCTCGGGTGCGGCGGGCCACATGATGGTGGTCGGCGGTCCGCAGTCGGGCAAGTCCACGCTGATGCGGACGCTGATCTGCTCGTTCGCGCTCACCCACACCCCGCGTGAAGTGCAGTTCTACGGGCTGGACTTCGGCGGCGGCAGCCTGTCGGCGGTGGCCGAGCTGCCGCACGTGGGCGGGATCGCCTCGCGGCTCGACCCGGAGCGGGTGCGGCGCACCGTCGCGGAGGTCGGGGGCATCCTGAACCGCCGCGAGGAGTTCTTCCGGGCGAACGGCATCGACTCGATCGGCACCTACCGGCGCCGGCGGGCGGCGGGCGAGCTGCCCGGCGAGCCGTGGGGCGACGTGTTCCTGGTCGTCGACGGCTGGGGCAACTTCCGCGGCGAGTACGAGGGCCTGGAGCAGGTGGTCACGGACATCGCGGCCCGCGGTCTGGGTTACGGCATCCACGTGGTGATCACCGCGGCGCGGTACATGGAGGTGCGCTCGGCGCTCAAGGACCAGATGCTGAGCCGGCTGGAGCTGCGGCTCGGCGACGTCATGGACTCGGAGTTCGACCGGAAGGTCGCGGCGAACGTGCCCGCCGGGATGCCGGGCCGCGGCCAGGTGCCGGAGAAGCTGCACTTCCTGAGCGCGCTGCCGAGGATCGACGGCTCGCACGATCCCTCGGACCTGTCGGAGGCCACGGCCGCGTTCGTGGACGCGGTCAAGCGGCACTGGCCGGGGGCCGCGGCCCCCGGAGTGCGGCTGCTGCCCCGGCTGCTGCACGCCGAACAGCTGCCCCGGGGCGGGGAGCACCCCGGCCGCGGGATCGCGATCGGCATCGACGAGACGGACCTGGAGCCGGTGTTCGTCGACTTCGACTCCGACCCCTTCCTGCTGGTGTTCGGCGAGAGCGAGTCGGGCAAGACGAACCTGCTGCGGCTCATCGCCCGGCAGATCTCGGAGCGTTACGCGCCGGAGCAGGCGCGCCTGGTGGTGGGCGACTACCGGCGGAGCCTGCTCGGGGCGCTGCCGGAGGCGCACCTGCTGGAGTACGCGCCGATGGCGAGCTCGCTGCAGATGCACATGGAGGCGCTGGGCGGGGTGTTCGCGCGGCGGCAGCCGCCGAACGACGTCACTCCGCAGCAGCTGCGCGACCGCAGCTGGTGGACGGGGCCGGACGTGTTCATCATCATCGACGACTTCGACCTGGTGGCCACGAGCCAGGGCAATCCGCTGGCGCCGCTGGTGGAGTTCCTGCCCTTCGCCCGGGACACGGGCGTGCGCTTCATCATCGCGCGGAGCTCGGCGGGTGCCTCGCGGTCGCTGTACGAGCCGTTCATGCAGCGGATCAAGGAGCTGGGCGCGCAGGGCGTGGTCCTTTCCGGTGATCCGTCCGAGGGCGATCTGATCGGCAACGTGCGGCCGCGTCCGATGCCGCCGGGCCGGGCGTACTTCGCCTCGCGCAAGCGGGGCACCTCGCTGGTGCAGCTGGGCCGGATGCCGGGGATGTGAGCAAACCCGTCCTGCCGGGCGGCGCAGGGCCGATAATCAGCGGTGAAGACCGCGCCACCGAGGGGAAAGGCCGCACATGGGCACCCAGCAGGAGAAGGACGAGCTGTACGCGCTCGACATCAGCGGTGTGGAGTGGGAGGGCCCGCCCGGGACCAGCCCCGACGAGGAGCGGGTCGAGATCGCCCGGCTGCCCGAGGGTGCGGTGGCCATGCGGTCCTCGCTGGACCGGGACACGGTGCTGCGGTACACCGCGGCCGAGTGGGAGGCCTTCGTGCTCGGGGCCCGGGACGGGGAGTTCGACCTCGACCGGCACCGCCCCTGACGGGACGGGCCGGCGGTGACGACGGCGAAGGGGCGCGCCCGGTGCGGGCGCGCCCCTTCGGCGCGTACGGGGTGCGGGTTCCCGCCGGGTTCCCGCAGGGTTCCCGCCGGTCTCCGCAGGGTTCCGCGGCTCAGTAGGCCTCGGTGAACAGGCGCGAGGCCTTCACGTCGGTGGCGCGGTAGTCGCCCTTGCCCTGCTCGATGAGCTTGGCGACCGTCTCCAGCTTCTTCTGCATCTCGTCGGCGATGCGCTTGTACTTGGTCTGGAGGACCACGTACTCGCGGTGCGCCTCACCGTCCCAGGTGTCGGTGACCACCTTCACGGCCTGCTCCATCTCGGCCAGGTCCTTGATGATGTTGTTCGACACGACGCGGATGCGGTCCGCCATCTGCTGGACGGTCTCGTACCGTACCCGGGTGTTGCCGTCGTTGCCCGACATGATCTTCTCCTTCGCGCTGGTGGTGACCGGGAACGACGCCGGTCAGACGTTGTCGAGGCCGGAGCGGCCGCCGGTGCCGCCGCCGGAGGGGGCCACGGCGCGGAACGCGGCGCGCACGTCCTCGTCCTGGGCGTTGCTCAGGTTCTTGGTCTGCGACACGGCGTTGTGCAGCACCCCGAGCAGGCGGCGGATCTCGTCGTGCTCGACGTTCAGGTCCGACTGGGCCTTCGCGAATCCGGCGGCGCCGACACCGGTCCAGCCGGCGCTCACGGTGGCGATGATGTCGGCCAGCTCGCGGGCCTGGCGGGTGACGGCGTTGGCCGTCTCGGAGATCCTGTTGGCCGCCTTGACGACCGGATCGTCCGCCAGTCCGAAGGTGTTCGTGCTCATCCGAAGCTCCTCACTTCTCAATTCGCCGGCAGGAGCGGCGGATTGCGTGGCGGAGCGGACGTTCCCAGCGCGGTGTGGATTCACGCGCCCCGGACATCCCCCTCCGCTTCACGCGATCCCCCGATCACATTCGTGAAGCCTGCCGTCACTCTAGTCAGTTCAGCCTCACGGCCCAACACCACTGGGTTGCTTCCGTAGATGAACTGTGACCGTTCACTGCAAACGGCGTCGGCGCCTCCGGGCATCCCGGATGACGGTCGCCGTCCCCGCGATGACGGCGATGACGACGGCGCCGATGCCGAGAGCGTACGTGCCGAACCGCTCCTCCCGCTCCTGGGCCGTCTCGGTGAGCCGGAGCTCGGCGGCCTCCGGGGCGGCGGCCGGCGGCGGGCCGGGGTCGGGGACGGGCGGCTTCGGGGGCTCGCGGTCCTGGCTGAGCGCGCGCACCGGGTCGACGACGCCCCAGCCGACGTAGTCGTCGCGGCCCTTGACCGTGCGTTCGGCGGTGTTCTGGATCTGCCAGACGATCTGCTGCGGCGACCAGTCCCCGTGCTTGGCGCGCAGCAGGGCGGCGACGCCGGCGACGTACGGGGCGGAGAAGCTGGTGCCGTTGTCGATGCACTGGCCGAAGCCCGGGACGGTGGAGACCATGTCGACGCCGGGCGCGGCCACCCCGATGAAATCGCCGGGCTGGGAGAACGCGGCCCGTTCGTTGTTGCGGTCGGAGGCGCCCACCGCGAGGACGCCGGGGAAGGCCGCCGGGTAGGTCTTGCGCTTCTCGCCGCTCAGGCCGTCGTTGCCCGCCGAGGCGATCACCACGACCTTGGCGTCGATGGCCTTCTGCACCGACTTGCCGAGCTCGGAGTCCGCGGTCAGCGGGACGTCGGTGTCCTGGGAGATGTTGATGACCTGGGCGCCCTTGGCGACCGCGTGGTCGATGGCCTGGCTCAGGGAGAGGGCGTTGCCCTTGCCCTGCCCGTCGTTCTGCCGGATCGGGATGATCGTGGCGTCCGGGGCCAGGCCCACGAAGCCGGTGCCCTCCTGGGGGCGGGCCGCGATCAGCCCGGCGACCTTGGTGCCGTGGCCGACGGTGTCGGTGGTGCCGTCGCCGCCCTTGGGGTCGATCAGGTCCTTGCCGGCGCCGACGTCGAGGGCGCCGCTCAGCTGGGGGTTCGCCCGGTCCACACCGGTGTCGATGACGGCGACGCGGACGCTGTTGCCGTTCTTGTCCTTGCCCTTGGTGTGCGCCCACAGCTCGTCGAGGAGGAGCCGCTGGAGGGCCCAGGGCCGGTCCTCGATCTGCTTCTTCATGGGGAAGGTGCACTCGCCCGCGCCGGCGGGTCGCAGGGCGTACGGGGCCTCGGGCGCGGCCGTGGCGGCGGGCGCGGGCGCGGCGGCGCAGGCCCCGACGAGGGCGAGGGCGGCGGTGAGGGCGGCGCGCCGCCGCGGCGGGAGCTGGGTCATCGGCGGCACCTCACGAACCCTGGGGCTGGCGGGCGGAGTTGGTGTCGAGCCGGGGCCCCTTGGAGAGGAACTCCGACCAGGCGATGGGCACCATGGCCGGGGTGACGCCCGCGTAGCCGAGCCGGATCTGCGCCTGGCTGGGCTCGGGGGCGCCGGGGGTGCCGGCCGTACCGCCCTTGGCCTGCTGGTCGGGGGCGCCGATCTTCGACTGCTCGGCGTCGCTGTCGCCGTTGGCCTGTACGGCGTAGCGCAGGCCCGTGTCGGTGACCAGGAAGAGGGAGCCGCCGGCGGTGGTCTGCCTGCCCTGGACCTGCGTGTAGAGCAGGCCCGAGCCCGGGGTGACGTAGGCGCTGGTGCCGCTGGCGGTGATGTCGATGGGGAATCCGGTGCCCGCCCAGGTGCTGAGGGTCTGGTTGCCCTGGCCGTCGACCGCGCGCAGCACGTTGCAGACGGTGTCGCGGCTGCCGGGGCTGCTGGTGCCGCCGGGGCTGCTGGTGCTGCCGTTCTGGGTGCCGGCCGCCGGTGCGCTCTGGTTGACGCGCTCCGCCTTCTTCCGCGGCCAGGCGAAGTCGCCGCCGAACGGCGCGGGGTCCGGGCTGAGCGCCTGGAGGTCGACCTCGCGGGCCTTGCCGTGCATGTTGAGGCCGTCGGTAGCGGGCGCGGAGATCAGCAGCCACGCCACGAACTCCGAGACCGGCGCGACCTTCCCGGGCAGGACCACGTAGTGCTGGGTGCCCGAGCCGGTCTGGGCCATGAGCACCATGCCGACCTTGTTGTCGGCGGTGGCCAGGCCCTTGACGTCGGCGTTGGCCCCGGCCTTGCCGGGCAGCTGCGGGAAGGACAGGTCGTCACCGGAGTTGAGGGTCGCCAGCCACTGCTCGGTGACCGGCTGCGGGGTGGCGCCCGTACCGACCAGGGCGTTGGTCATCGTGCCCGCGGCCGGAGTGCCCTCGGGGAACTTGTACTTGGTGCCCGTCGCGTCGACCAGGTAGCGCTCCTTGCCCGCGCCGGTGCTCTGCACGTACAGGCCCTGGGTGTCGGTGAGCCTGCGCTGGTCGTCCGTCAGGTGCGTCTCGCGGTCCGCGAGCACGAACGTGGCGGTCTGCACCCCGCGGCCGTTGCCGCCGGGCTGCTGGCAGACGGCCCAGCGCTTGGCCTTGGCCGCGTCCTCCTTGGCGGGCAGCCGGTCGGGGGCGTACGGGATGCCGATGATGGGGCCGCGCGGCGGCCTGCCCGCGTCCAGGACCTTGTCGTCGACCTGGACCACCTTGAACTTCGAGGGATCCAGCAGCAGTCGGGCCGAGGCGAGGTTCAGCACGGGGTGCAGGCGGGTCTGGTCCTTGCCGTCCACCTTCGTCGTCAGGACCACGTACCGGGTCGTCGACTGCTTGCCGACGATGACCTGGGTCCCGGCATCCGCCCAGCCCTTGGGGGCGGTGGGCTTGAACATGCCCCAGGCGCCGAAGCCGGCGAGGACGACCGCGGCGACGATCACGCCCGGGACGACCGCGCGCAGCGGGCGCGGAGCGCCCTCCTCGGTGCCCGTCGCGGACGGCTGGAGGAACGCGGCCACCGTGCGCCGCTTCGCGAAGGTGTACGCGTTGAGCTCATCACGTCGTGATGCCATGACCGCCTGATTCTCCCCGCACCGCCCGGTCGGTGGGTACGGTCCCCGGGCCTCGCTTGTCGGACCGGGCACCTACTATGCCTCTTGACCGGCGGTATGCAGGGGCCGGGTAGGGTGCGGTTGCCGCTCAGCGCCCTCCACACCGGGGCAATCAGGGCTTGTTGGGGTGGATGGCCCAAGTGGCCCGATCCCGGGGGCACCTCCCGGCGGCAGCCGGGGGAGAAAGGGGAAGTGCGCCATGGCGACGGCGACTCGGCCGCGGACCGGCGCGGCCGCACCCGCCCGCGGCGGGGTGACTCCGCATCCGAAGTCGAGCCCCGGCCGCTTCGGCCCGTTCCGATTGCAACAGCTCGTACTGCTCCAGGTGGCCGCGGCCGTGCTGCTGGTGGCCTGGGTGGTCGAACCGATGCTGCTGGTTCCCGCCGGCGCGCTCGCGCTGGTCCTGGTGATGCTGGCCGTCGTACACCGGCACCAGCGCTCCCTGCCGGAGTGGATCGGCGGGGCGCTGGCCCTGCGCGCGCGGCGCCGCCGGGCCGCGTCCCTCACCGTGCCGGCGGGCACGGAGCCCGGTCTGGCCCCGCTGGTCGAGGCCGATCCGGCGCTGCGCACCCTGACGTTCAACGACCGCGACCGGCGGCCGGTCGGCATGGTCGGCGACGGCACGTTCCTGACCGCGGTCCTCCAGGTGGACACGGAGGCCACCGCGCTGCGGCCCGACCGGGGCGCGCGGCCGCTGCCGCTGGCCCTCGTACGGGACATCCTCGAAGTGGACGGGATCCGGCTGGAGTCCGCGCAGCTGGTGCAGCACACCCAGCCCGCGCCGGCCCCGCACCTGCCCGCCCAGTCGATGGCCACGCGCAACTACGCGCCGTTGCAGGCCCGGACCGGCACCCCGGCGGTCCGGCTCACCTGGATCGCGCTCAAGCTCGACCCGGAGCTGTGCCCCGAGGCGGTCACCGCGCGCGGCGGCGGGCTGGCGGGTGCGCAGCGGTGCGTGGTGCGGGCGGCCGACCAGCTGGCGAGCCGGCTGGCCGGTGCCGGGTTCAAGGCGACCGTGCTGACCGAGCAGGAGCTCACGGCGGCCCTGGCCACCTCCTCCTGCGCGAACCCGATGGCCATCACGCAGGCCGGGCGGTCGGCCAGTACGGGACGGCGTACGGAGGAGACCCCGCGGACCTGGCGCTGCGACGACCGGCGGCACACCACGTACTGGATAGGCCGCTGGCCGCAGCTGGGCGGCGCGGGGGCGGCGCCGCTGCCCCAGTTCGTGGCGCTGCTGACCTCGCTGCCGGCCCTCGCGACGAACTTCAGCCTGACGCTGGCCCCGGCGGAGCGCCAGGGCGTGACGCTGACCGGACACGTCCGGGTGACGGGGCGCAGCGACGAGGAACTGGTGGCCGCCCGCCGGGAGTTGGAGCGGACGGCGCGGGGCGTGAAGACCGGGCTGGTCCGGCTCGACCGGGAACAGGTTCCGGGGCTGCTGGCCTCGCTGCCGCTGGGAGGTGCGCGATGAGGGGCGGTTTCGGGCTGGTCGGCCCGCGGCGGGAGCGCCATGTGGTGCCCGCCGCGGACCTCGACCTCCTCGCGCTGCCCGTCGGGGACGACGGGGTCGTCATCGGCGTGGACGCCGAGGGCCGGCCTGCGGTGCTCGGCGTCAACCGGCCGACCCCGTACGAGGTGACGCTGATCGGCGGCCTGTGGACGGCGCAGGTGCTGGCGCTGCGCGCGGCGGCCACGGGTGCGCGGGTCGCGGTGGAGACCGGGCGCGGGCACGTGTGGTCCGGTCTGGCCCAGGCCGCGGGCGGCGGGCAGCAGTGCGTGACGCTGCACGACGTGGGCCGGGTGCCGCCGCAGGGCGCGTCGGCGGGCAGTCCGGTGCTCGTGGTCCGGGACTGCGGGATGCGGCCGCCGCGCGGGCGCGTGGTGGCCGGGCCCTGGCAGTCGGTGCTGACGCTGCTGCCGTATCTGAGCCCGACGGCGCCGCGGTTGCTCCAGCAGTCCGCGCTGGTGGGCGTGCAGCGGGTGTCGCCCGACGAGGCGGAGCAGATCGGCCGGCTGATGGGCCTGCCGCGGCCGGCGGTGGAATCCCTGCCCACGCTGGGCGACGGGGTAACGCTGTGGTGCACGCCACGGGACCGGCAGTTCGTGATGACGCAGGGGACGGAAGCGGAGACGGGCCTGTTGGGAGCGGCCCGGCGCATCGACTGAGTACGGGCGGGGCAGGCGGGGGCGGACACCGGTACCGGGCCGCGATTAGGCTGAGCGTGGGCGCGGCGCGGAGGTGGGCGCCGGACCAGTGTTCGACAGACCAGGAGGACCAGTGAGCGGCGATCGGAACGAGAGGCGCGGCGGGACGTGGGACGTCCCGACGGACGATCAGTCCGACGCGGAGCCCGAGCTGACGGGCGAGTTCACCATCGACTACACCCCGCCGGCCTGGTACACGCAGGGCGCGGCTCCGGCCCCGCGGGTACCGGGGCTGCCCGAGGGCAGCGGCTTCGAACCCCACCGCCCGTCGGACGTGGCCTCGCCCCCGACGATGCGGATGGCGCCGCCGGCCCCGCGGCCCCCGTCGGACGACGCCGGCCTGCCCGCGCCGTCGCCGGCGCAGGGCCCGGCCGAGCCCCTGTCCTCGGCTCCCGTCCCCGCCCCGGCCCCGGCCCCGGCCGATGCGGGTCCGGCCAACGCCGTACCGCCGTTCCCGGCCCCGGTCGACGCCGTCCCGCCGTTCCCGGCTCCGGCCGCCCCGCCCCTGGCTCCGGCCGAGGCTCCGGCGTTCCCGGCCCCGGCGTTCCCTCCGGCCGATGCCCCGGCTCCCCCGGCGGAATCGCCCGCCCGGATCGAGGCACCCGCGTACCGGGCCGAAACGCCCGCGCCGCTCTCTCCCCCGGAGACCCCCGACCGGATCGAGGCACCCGCCTACCGGGCCGAGGCCCCCGAGCCGCTCGCTCCCCCGGCGCCGTCGGAGGTACCGGCCCGGATCGAGGCGCCCGCGTACCCCGCTCCCGCGGCCCCGTCCGCCGGGGCCGAGGCTCCCGCGCCGGTTACGCCCCAGGCTGAGACCCCTGCCCGGATCGAGGCACCCGCCCCCGTTGCCGAGGCTCCGGCGCCGGCCGCTCCCCCCGCGCCGCCGGAGGAACCGGCCCGGATCGAGGCGCCCGCGGACCCCGCTCCGGCGTTCCCGTCCGCCGAGCCCGAGGTGTCCGCGTACCCGGCCCCGGCCGAGCCGTACGCCCCGGCGCCCGCCGACGTGCCCGCCCCGGTCGCGCCTCCGGCGTACCAGGCGGCCCCGGCCGAGGCGCCCGCGCCCGCCGTGGAGCAGGCCGCGCCGGTCAGCCCTGCGGAGGTACCGCACGCCGGCGCGGAGCACCCGTTCGGGGGATCCGGTGCCCAACCGCAGCCGCCGCAGCCCGCGTTCCCGGCCCGGGACGACTACACGTTCTCCCCGCCGGCCCCGGCCCCCGCACCCGCGCCCGCCCAGGCCCCGCAGTACGACCCGCGCTCCGGCGCCCAGTGGCCCGCCGGACCGCAGCAGCACCAGCCGCAGCCCCAGCCCCCGCAGCAGCACGACCCGCGGTACTCCCAGCAGGCCGCCGCCGGCGGCGGTGCGCCGCTCGGCTACACGGCCGCCGTCGAGCTGTCCTCGGACCGCCTGCTGCGCAACAAGCAGAAGCCCAAGAGCAACAACGGCGGGGGCGCCGGCGGCCGGTTCCGCTTCGGTGGCAAGGCGGCCGAAGCGGAGCGCCAGCGCAAGCTGGAGCTGATCCGCACGCCGGTCATGTCCTGCTACCGCATCGCCGTCATCAGTCTCAAGGGCGGCGTCGGCAAGACCACGACGACCACCGCCCTCGGCGCCACCCTCGCCACCGAGCGCCAGGACAAGATCCTGGCCATCGACGCGAACCCCGACGCCGGCACCCTCGGCCGCCGCGTGCGCCGCGAGACCGGGGCCACGATCCGGGACCTGGTCCAGGCGATCCCGTACCTGAACTCGTACATGGACATCCGCCGGTTCACCTCGCAGGCGCCCTCCGGTCTGGAGATCATCGCCAACGACGTGGACCCGGCCGTCTCGACGACCTTCAACGACGAGGACTACCGCCGCGTCATAGAGACGCTCGGCCGCCAGTACCCGATCATCCTCACCGACTCGGGCACCGGCCTGCTCTACTCCGCCATGCGCGGGGTCCTGGACCTGGCCGACCAGCTCATCATCATCTCGACCCCGTCCGTGGACGGCGCCAGCAGTGCCAGCACCACCCTCGACTGGCTCTCCGCCCACGGGTACGCCGACCTCGTCTCGCGCTCCCTCACCGTCATCTCGGGGGTCCGCGAGACCGCCAAGATGATCAAGATCGAGGACATCGTGCAGCACTTCGAGACCCGCTGCCGCGGCGTCGTCGTGGTGCCGTTCGACGAGCACCTCGCGGCCGGCGCCGAGGTCGATCTCGACATGATGCGGCCCAAGACCCGCGAGGCCTACTTCAACCTCTCCGCCCTCGTGGCCGAGGACTTCCTGCGGGCCCAGCAGCAGGCCCCGCAGGGCCACTGGGGCGCGCCGCACCAGCAGCACCCCCAGCAGCAGCCCCAGCCGCCCCACCCGCAGCAGCAGCCCCAGCAGCCGCCGTACGGCCAGCCTCAGGGCCAGCCGCCGTACCAGCAGCCGCCGCAGCAGCCGTACGCCCAGCCCTACCCGCAGCCCGGCCAGCCCTGGCAGCAGCCCCCGGCGCCGCAGCAGCAGCCGCAGCAGCCCCAGCAGCCGCCTCGGGATCCGCGCCTCGGCTGACCGTCCGACAGCAGGAAGGGCCCGTACCGCCCCCGGAACCGGGGAGGGTACGGGCCCTTGCCCGTCAGTCGGTGAGTAGGTGAGTCGGCCGGCGCAGCCCGGAGGCGGCCCGGAGCGGTCAGCGCGCGGAGTCGTACGCGTCCGTCAGCACCCGCGCCCGCTTCACGTCGTCCGCGATCGCCTCCAGCAGCCCGTCCAGCGACTCGAAGCGGGCCATCCCGCGCACGTACGCGAGGAAGTCGACGGCGACGTGCTGCCCGTACAGGTCCAGCCCGATCCGGTCGATCGCGTAAGCCTCCACGGTCCGCTCGGTCGCGTCGAACTGCACGTTCGTGCCCACCGAGATCGCCGCGGGCATCCGCTCGCCGTCGGCCGTCAGCCAGCCCGCGTACACCCCGTCCGCCGGGATCGCCGTGTGCGGCGCCGTCTCGACGTTCGCCGTCGGATAGCCGAGCTCGCGCCCGCGCTGCGCACCGCGCACCACCACGCCCTCGACCCGGTGCGGGCGCCCGAGGATCTCGGCCGCGCCGTCCATGTCGCCCTCGGCCACCAGCCTGCGGGCCAGCGTCGAGGAGAACGGCACTCCCCCAGCTACCGCTGGGAGGGGCCCCCAGCCGCCCGCCTCGCCGCGCTCGACCAGGTCCACGACCTCGACCTCGTAGTCGTAGGTGCCGCCCAGCTCGCGCAGGAAGTCCACGTTGCCCGCCGCCCGGTGGCCGAAGCGGAAGTTGGGGCCCTCGATGACGGCCCGCGCGTGCAGCTTGTCGACGAGCACCTTCACGATGAAGTCGGCCGGGGACAGCTTCGAGAACTCCGCCGTGAACGGCAGGATCAGCAGCGCGTCCACGCCCAGCCCGGCCATCAGTTCGGCGCGCCGGTCGTAGGGGGCCAGGATCGGCGGGTGGCTGCCGGGGCGGACGACCTCGCTCGGGTGCGGGCTGAAGGTGACGACGACGGACGGGACGCCGAGCTCGCGCGCCTTGGCCACGGCCCGCCCGATGATCAGCTGATGACCGCGGTGCACACCGTCGTAGGAGCCGATGGTGACGACGCTGCGTCCCCAGTCCTGGGGGATGTCCTCCAAGCCACGCCAGCGCTGCACTGTGACCGCTCCTCGCCCGAACCTGTGTAGGCCTTGTACCGATTGCCGATTGCAGGTCTAAGACTGCCATGCCGGTGCCCGGGGCCCCGCATCGGCGTCCGGCCCGGACGGCCGCCCGCGCCGCCGCGGCCCCGCCTCAGGTCACGTCCGGGGCGGCCCTGCTCAGGGTCTCCACGGTCCGCCGCGCGCTCGGGCCCAGCAGGGCCGACGCCTCCGTCCCCGCCTGCGCCAGCCAGCGCGCCACCAGCGCCCCGAAGGCCGGCTCGGACCGGGCCAGCTCCACCGTGCGGCGCTCGAAGACCGCCGGCCCGCCGGGCGCACCGAGCAGCTGCCGCCCGGTGCGCCGCAGCAGCTCCCGCGTACGGTTCTCCGGGCGCGCGGCGGCCCCCGCCGCGACCGCGCCCAGGAACGCGTCGAGCACCCGCGGGTCGGTCTCCTTGCGCAGCAGTACGTCGGCCAGCTCGCCCCGCAGCGCGTACGAGGGCTCCCCGCCCGGCGCGGCCAGTACGGCGGCCAGCTCGGCCCGTACCTCCGCCGGGGCGGACCGCAGCAGGTCCAGGACCAGCGGGCGCAGCACGGGGCCGGCGGCCGGGCCCTGCTCGAGGCGCCGGTCGACGAAGGCCGCGGCGTGCGGGGCGTCCTCGGGCCGGTGCGCGAGGTGCTCGCGTACGAGGTCCCCCGCGCGCCGGGCCAGCCCGGGCGTGGTCAGCGCGGCCAGCGCCCGCACCACCTCCCCGTCGGCCCGGGCCCGCAGGGCGTCGAACACCGCGTCGGGGTCGGGCAGTACGGGCAGGGCCGCGACCAGCGCCGCCGCGGGCAGCCGGGAGCCGTGCTCGGGGGCGCGGAAGCAGGCGAGGGCGTCGGGCAGGTAGCGGCCGCGCACCTGCGGGTCGCGCAGCAGCGTCGCCAGGGCGCTGCCGTGCAGGGCGCCGTCGGCGGGGCGGGCGAGCAGGGCCTGGGCGGCGTAGCGCAGCAGCTCGCGGTCGGCGGGGGTGCGCACGTGCGCGGCGGTGGCGAGGCCGTACGCGGCGGCCGCGACCCGCCGTCCGGGCCGTTCGTCGTGGGCCCAGCGGTCCACGGCCCGGCACATCGCGGAGGGCTCCTCCTCGGCGAGCACGGCGAGCAGTTCGTCGGCGCGGGGGTGCGCGGCGGTGACGAGGGCCTCGGTGAGGTCGTCCACGGCGAGCCGGCGGTGGGTGTGCAGCAGGGCCTGGGCGGCGGTGGCGACGGTGGCTCCGGGCCGGCCGCGCAGCCGGCGCCCGTCGGAGAACCAGGCGCAGAGCAGGGGCTGCGCGAGCCGGGGGTCCCGGGTGAGCCGGCGGGCGGCGGCGTCGAGGTAGCGGTCGCCGGGGACGGCCTCGGCGGGGTCGGCGGGCAGCAGCCGGCGCAGCAGGTCGAGGCGGTCGGGCTCGGGCAGCCGGAGCCGGTTCCAGAACCGGCCGCCGAACTCCCCCGGGCCGGCGCGGGCCACGTGCTCGGCGAGGGCGTGCAGGACGGGCAGGTGGGGGCGGGCGTCGGGCGCCCGCAGCAGGGTCTCGCGCAGCAGCCGTGCGGCCCACCAGATCCGGTCCGGGCCGGCCGCGGCGGGCCCGTCCTCGGCGAGGGCGTCCTCGGCGAGGGCGTTGAGGCGGTGGACCAGGCGTTCGAGCTCGCCGCGCAGGCTCTCGGCGGGCAGTCTGCGCAGGGCCTCCAGGACGGGCCCGATCCGGTGCCGGGGCACGGGGAGGCCCGGGGCGGCGGGCCGGTGGACGAGGGCGGCCAGGGCGGTCGGGACGTCCAGGTGGAAGGCCTGGATCCAGTCGGACAGCTCCTCGTGGGCGAAGCGGTAGCCGGGTCCGGCGGGCACCAGCAGCCGCTCGGTGAGCACGGCGGAGGCCCAGCCGGTGCGCCAGGGGAACAGTTCCTCGAAGTCGGTCCGGGCGAGGGCTCCTTGGCCGGGTCCCAGACAGCGGCGGGCGGCCTCGTGGATCCGGCCGGCCACCCGCGCGGCGAGCCGTCGCACTCCGGGGCCGTGCACCCGTGTGCCCGCGGCGTGGTCGGCGGCGATGCGGACCGCGGCGCGCAGGCACAGCAGGTCCAGGTGGGCGGCGAAGACCTCGTCACGGCCGGGGCGGCCGGCCGTGACCTCGGCGGCGCGGATCCCGGCGAGCAGGCGCAGGGTGAGCGGGTGGCGGGCGTCGGCGCTGCGGACGGCGCCCTCGGGGATGCCGAGGCGGGCCCGGGCGGTCTCGGCCTCGGCGGCGGTGAGGTCGCCGAGCGGGAGCGCGGGCGGCATCCGCCGGGCCGGGCGGGCGGGGGCGTGGAGCACCTCGGGCGGCCAGAGCGCGCCGGCCCGCTCCCAGTGCTCGGGCCGGGCGGCGACGGCCAGCCGGGCTCCCGTCGCCCGCAGCCATCCGACGGTGGCCTCGGTCCAGGCGCCCAGTCGGTGCGCCAGCTCCGGCGGCATCTCCTCGGGTGCGTCGAGCACGACAAGCAACGCCCGCCCGGCCGCCCCGGCCACACCCGCCACCTGCCCGCCATCGACGGACACGCCTCCCGCGACGTCCGCGCCGAGGCCGGCGCACACGTCCGGCCCGGTCGGCGCGGTCCCCGCGGACCTCGGGGCCGGCACCGGCCGCCCGAACACCCCGGACTCAGCACCCGACGCGACCGGCGCGGCCCACACGGACGCCCCGGACACCCCGGCCGCAGCGGCCTGCCCGGACCCCCCGGCCGACACGCCCCGACCAGCCGACAGCGACGACGGCGCCGCCCATGCACCCGACGCGGGCTCCCCGACCGACCCGGACGACGCGGCCGATGCGGCCGACCCCAGACCCCCGACCCACCTGGGCGACCCGACTGGCCCGACCGACCCGGGATCCCCGACCCACCCGGCCGACCCAACCGACCCGGTCGACGCAGCCGACCCGGGATCCCCGACAGACCCAGCTGACCCGGAATGCCCGACCGACCCGGCCGACCCGGCGGCCCCTGCCGACCCGGGAACGCCAGCCCACCCGGGCGACCCGGCTGCCCCGGCTGCGTCTGCCGACCCCGGAACCCCGGCCGACCCGGGCACCCCGACCAATCCGGCTGACCCTGCCGACCCGGGCGACCCGGGAACCCCGGCTGACCCGGCTGCCCCTGCCGACCCGGGAACGCCAGCCCACCCGGGCGAGCCGACCGACCCATCTGACCCTGCCCACCCGGCCGACCCTGCCCCCGCCGACGGCACCGGTCCCCCGGACGGCCCGCAGGTCGTTGCCTGCGCCGGGCCGGGCCGTGGGGGCGCCCAGGCGGGGGCGGGTGTCGCGGGTGTCGTGTTCGTCGGGGGTTCGGCGGTGGCGATGCGGGCCGCGGTGGCCAGGGCTCGCGTCACCGCGTCGGCCAGCGAGGTGTCCGCTGCCGTCAGGTCGGCTCCGCGCAGCCAGAGCGTCGGGGCGGGACGGAGTCCGCCGGCCCGGCGTACGGCCAGGGCCGCGAGCGCGGTGGTGCGACCGGTGCCCGGTTCGCCGACCAGGCCCAGGACGAGGCGGTCGCCCGCCGTGAAGGCGTCGAGTTCGGCCGCGGTCCCCGGCCGTTCCACGGGTGCGAAGCCTGGCTCGGACGCGGACGGGGGGAAGGCCGCGGCCACCGTGGTCCCGGTCAGCTCCAGGACTCCGGCGAGGTTCAGGTCCGGCCCGTACGCGGGCACGGTCGAGGCGTTGCGTTCCAGCAGGGCGGCCAGCGGGCCGGCCGGGTCGGCGCCGGCCGCCGCGCGCAGGGCGACCGCGAAGCCCCCGGAGCGGTGCTCCGCCCGCAGAGCGGTGCCCAGGACGGCGAGCACCGCTCCCGTCCCGGCGTCGAGGACCGGGCCTCCGCAGGCCTCGCCGCCCTGGCTCAGCGCGTCCCGCCCGTCCGTCCCGATCGCCAGCTCCACCGCGGCGCACGCGGGCACGGCGTGCGGTCCGCCCGTCGCCGGGTAGGTGACCTCGGCGCCGCCGAGCACCCGCGCCTGCCGCCAGCCCCGCGCGGGCAGCCGTACGTACGTCCCCGGGGCGATGGCCTCGCGCACCGCCACCGGCAGCGGCCGCACCCCGAGCCCGTCGGTCCGTACCAGCGCCAGCGCCAGCTCCGGCAGGGCGGTCACGTCCCCCGCCTCGGCCAGCCAGGTCCGTCCGGCCGGGCCCGGCGCGTGCAGCACCACCCGGCTCAGCCCGTCGACCGCCTCGTGGCTGGTGACCACCGTCCCGCGGTCGTCGGCGACGAATCCGCTGCCGCGCGCCCGACCGGCGAGATCGCAGATTGTGACGAGCTCCGCCATGGCCGCACCACTCCCCCGCAACGCCCCGTGTGCACGACGGTAGGCAGGTGAAGATCAGCGCGAAAAGCACGTGAGGCGAACGCGCCCCCTTACGCTCCCTCCATTCACTCCGAGCGCCTGCTCGGACGGGTGAATAACGGGGTCCGGGTGGATAGACACCTACCCGAGGGGGGTCGTGGAGCGGTGAGCGCCGAGGATTGCGCGCTCACCGCTCCACGTCAAAGCCGCTCCACGTCAAAGACCGCTCCACGTCAAAGACCGCTCCGCTTCAGCGGTCGGCGCGTCAGACGAAGACCGCGAGGGACTTGGCCTTGCCGCCCTTGCTCTCCACGAGCCCGAGCAGCGTTCCGTCCGGTCCGAAGACCGCGACGGTCCGGCCGGCCTCGTAGGCGTCGGGCATCTCGATCCGCACGCCGTTGGCGAGCAGCGAGGCGCGCCGCGCGTCCAGGTCCCAGCGCGGGAAGGCCGCGGCCGCCGCCTCGCCGATCGGCATGACGGTCAGCTCCTCCTGGAGCTGGTCCAGGGTGCGCGCCCGGTCGAGCTTGTACGGGCCCACCCGGGTGCGCCGCAGCGCGGTCAGGTGCCCGCCGACGCCGAGGTCGGCGCCCAGGTCACGGGCCAGCGCCCGGATGTACGTACCGCTGGAGCAGACGACGGAGACGACGAGGTCGACGACCTTGGTGCCGTCCTCGGCCTCCGCCTCGCGCATGTCGTAGACCTGGAAGGAGGAGACGGTCACCGGACGGGCCGGGATCTCGAAGTCCTCGCCGTCGCGGGCGCGCTTGTAGGAGCGCACGCCCTTGATCTTGATGGCGCTGACCTTCGACGGGACCTGCATGATCTCGCCGGACAGCTTGGCGATGCCCGCGTCCACGGCGTCCCGGGTGACCCCGGTGGCGTCCGTGGAGCTGGTGATCTCGCCTTCGGCGTCGTCCGTCAGGGTGTTCTGGCCCAGGCGGATCGTGCCGAGGTACTCCTTCTCCGTGAGCGCGAGGTGGCCGAGCAGCTTGGTGGCCTTCTCGACGCCCAGGACCAGCACGCCCGTCGCCATCGGGTCGAGCGTGCCGGCGTGGCCGACGCGGCGGGTCTTGGCGATGCCGCGCATCTTGGCGACCACGTCGTGCGAAGTGAAGCCGGACGGCTTGTCGACAATGACAAGGCCTCCCCCAGCCTCCGGCCGGGAGGTGCCCCCAGGAGTCTTCCCTGCGTTGGTGCTCATTACGCGGTTGCGTCCTCGTCGGAGTCGTCGTCTTCGCCCGGCTTCTTGTACGGGTCGGCGTCGCCGGCGTACTTCGCGCCGGAGGACACCTCGCGCACCTGGGCGTCGGAGGTCCGCGCCTTCTCGAGGAGGTCCTCGATGGTCTTGGCGTTCTCCGGGAGGGCGTCCGCGACGAAGGTCAGGGTGGGCGTGAACTTGGTGCCCGCCGCCCGGCCGACCGCGGAGCGCAGTACGCCCTTGGCGCTCTCCAGGCCCGCTGCCGCGCTGGCCCGGTCCTCGTCGTCCCCGTACACCGTGTAGAAGACCGTGGCCTCCCGCAGGTCGCCGGTGACGCGGGTGTCCGTGATGGTCACGTGCGTACCGAGGCGGGGGTCCTTGACACCACGCTGCAGCTTCTCCGCCACCACCTCCCGGATGAGGTCCGCCAGCTTCTTCGCCCGCGCATTGTCGGCCACTGGTCCGTCTCCTTCTTTTCTTGCAGACAAGCAATCAGTCTTCATCACCGTGGAGGCGCCGTCGTACGGACAGCAGCTCCACTTCCGGACGCGCCGCGACCAGCCGCTCGCAGCGGTCCAGTACGTCCGAGAGGAACCCCGCGTCCCCACTCACCAGGGCGACCCCTATGCGGGCCCTGCGGTGCAGGTCCTGGTCGCCCACTTCGGCCGCGCTCACGGAGAACTTGCGTTGGAGCTCGGCGACGATGGGCCGGACGACGGAGCGTTTCTCCTTCAGCGAGTGGACGTCGCCGAGGAGCAGATCGAAGGACAGAGTCCCCACGTACATGCAGTTCCGGATGTCCCGCCGGTGCGGGTTCGATGGCCTGCCGGGCCGTCACCCGGCAGGATCACCCGTCCGCCGCGCGGCCGGGTCATCAGAACCGTACACGCAACGGCCGGGGCCGATCGACGGATATTCCGCCGACCGGCCCCGGTGTCACAGCTCCTACGACACGGTGCGAACCGCCTCGCGCTTACGCGCGGGGCTTCTCGCGCATCTCGTACGTCGCGATGACGTCGTCGATCTTGATGTCGTTGAAGTTTCCGAGGTTGATACCACCCTCGAAGCCCTCGCGGATCTCGGTGACGTCGTCCTTGAAGCGGCGCAGACCGGAGATGGTGAGGTTCTCGGCGATGACCTTGCCATCGCGCAGGAGCCGCGCCTTGGTGTTGCGCTTGACCTCGCCGGACCGGATGAGGACACCGGCGATGTTGCCCAGCTTGGACGAGCGGAAGATCTCGCGGACCTCCGCCGTACCGAGCTCGACCTCTTCGTACTCCGGCTTGAGGAGACCCTTCAGGGCCGCCTCGATCTCCTCGATGGCCTGGTAGATCACCGAGTAGTAGCGGACGTCGACGCCCTCGCGCTCCGCCATCTGCGCGGCACGGCCGGCCGCACGGACGTTGTAGCCGATGACGATGGCGTCGGAGCCCATCGCCAGGTCGATGTCGGACTCGGTGACCGCACCCACACCGCGGTGCAGGACGCGGATGTCGACCTCTTCGCCGACGTCGAGCTGGAGCAGCGAGGACTCGAGGGCCTCCACCGCACCGGACGCGTCGCCCTTGATGATGAGGTTGAGTTCCTGGACCAGACCGGCCTTGAGGACCGAGTCGAGGTCTTCCAGGGACACCCGGCGGACACGCTTGGCGAAGTTGGCGTTGCGCTCGCGCGCAGCACGCTTCTCGGCGATCTGACGGGCCGTACGGTCCTCGTCGACGACGAGGAAGTTGTCGCCGGCGCCGGGGACGTTGGTGAGACCCAGGACCAGGACGGGGGTCGACGGACCCGCTTCCTCGACGTTGTTGCCCTTGTCGTCGAGCATGGCGCGCACGCGGCCGTAGGCGTCGCCCACGACCATCGTGTCGCCGACGCGGAGGGTACCGCGCTGGACGAGGACGGTGGCGACGGCACCGCGGCCGCGGTCGAGGTGGGACTCGATCGCAATACCCTGAGCGTCCTGCTCCGGGTTGGCGCGCAGGTCGAGCGAGGCGTCGGCGGTGAGGACGACGGCCTCGAGCAGGGAGTCGATGTGCAGACCCTGCTTGGCGGAGATGTCGACGAACATCGTGTCGCCGCCGTACTCCTCGGCGACCAGGCCGAACTCGGTGAGCTGACCGCGCACCTTGGTCGGGTCGGCACCCTCGACGTCGATCTTGTTGACCGCGACGACGATCGGGACGCCGGCGGCCTTGGCGTGGTTGAGCGCCTCGATCGTCTGCGGCATGACGCCGTCGTTGGCCGCGACCACGAGGATCGCGATGTCGGTCGACTTGGCACCACGGGCACGCATGGCGGTGAACGCCTCGTGACCGGGGGTGTCGATGAAGGTGATGCGACGCTCTTCGTCGTTCACCTCGGTGGAGACCTGGTAGGCACCGATGTGCTGGGTGATGCCACCGGCCTCGCCCGCGACGACGTTCGTCTTGCGGATGGCGTCGAGGAGGCGGGTCTTACCGTGGTCGACGTGACCCATGACGGTGACGACCGGCGGACGCGGCATGAGGTATTCCTCGCCGCCCTCGTCCTCGCCGAACTCGATGTCGAAGGTCTCGAGGAGCTCGCGGTCCTCCTCCTCCGGGCTGACGATCTGAACCTGGTAGTTCATCTCGCCCGCGAGGAGCTGGAGGGTCTCGTCGGAGACGGACTGCGTGGCAGTGACCATCTCGCCGAGGTTCATCATGACCGCGACCAGCGACGCCGGGTTGGCGTTGATCTTCTCCGCGAAGTCGGTGAGGGACGCACCGCGCGACAGGCGAACGGTCTCGCCGTTGCCGCGGGGCAGCATCACGCCGCCCACGGACGGGGCCTGCATGGCCTCGTACTCCTGGCGCCTCTGACGCTTCGACTTGCGGCCGCGACGGGCCGGACCGCCGGGACGGCCGAAGGCGCCCTGCGTGCCACCACGGGCACCGGGACCACCGGGACGCCCGCCGAAGCCGGGACGACCGCCGCCACCGGCACCGGCCGGACCGCCGCCGAAGCCGCCGCCACCGGGACGCGGGCCGCCGAAGCCGCCACCGCCGCCGGGACGCGAGCCCGGACCGGCCGGACGGCCGGCGAAGCCGCCGCCCGCGGGACGACCGGCGCCACCGGGACGCGGACCGCCCGCACCGGGACCACGGCCACCGGGGCCGCCACCGGGACGGGGACCGGGACCACCGGCAGCGGGACGCTGCGGCATCATGCCCGGGTTGGGACGGTTACCGCCGGGAGCACCGCCCGGACGCGGGGCGCCGCCCTGCGGACGGGGCATGCCGCCCGGGGTGGGACGGGCGCCGCCGGGACCCTGCGGGCGCGGAGCGCCGCCGGGACCGCCCTGCGGGCGCGGAGCACCCTGGCCGCCGCCGGCGCCGGGGGCACCGGGACGGGGAGCGCCGGCCGGACGGGGCGCCTGCGGGCGCGCCATGCCGGTGGAGCCACCAGAGGTGAAGGGGTTGTTGCCCGGACGGGGACCGGCCGGACGGGCGCCCTGGGGACGCGGGGCCTGCGCGCCCTGGGGGCGCGGGGCCTGGCCGCCGGGGGTGGCGCCGGCCGGACGCGGGGCGCCGGGACGGGCGCCGGGCTGACCGCCCTGGGCGGCCGGACGCTGCTGCGCCGGACGGGGACCGGGGGCGGCGGCGGGACGCTCGGTGCGCGCCGGGGCGGCGGGAGCCGCCGGGGGCGCCGAGAATTCGGTCGCCACGGGAGCCGCCGGAGCGGGCTTCGGGGCGGCCGGAGCCTTCGGGCCGGGACGCGGGCCGGATGCGGCCGGAGTCACCGGGGTGCTTGCGGCCGGAGCCTCTGCGGCGGCCGGCTTGGGGGCCGGTGCGCCGGGCTTCGGGGCAGCAGGACGTGCCGCAGCGGCCGGGGAGGGCGCTGCGGGCTTGGCGGGCGCGGCCTTGCGGGGCGCGCCGGGCTTTGCAGCGGACTTGCCGGCGTTGCCGCCGGGCCCCTGCAGTGCGTCAGTCAACTTGCGTACAACCGGCGCCTCGATCGTCGAGGACGCCGAACGGACGAATTCACCGAGTTCTTGGAGCTTGGCCATGACGACCTTGCTCTCCACCCCGAACTCCTTGGCGAGTTCGTATACCCGGACCTTAGCCACTTCGCTCCTTTTAGGTCCGGGTTACGCCGGACCGTCGCTACTTCATGGGCGTACTCATCGCGTACTCATCGAGTGCTCATCGCAATCTCGACCTACTTCCAACTCGCGAGGTACCTGACCGCACGGGGTATCCGTGCCGTACTACTTCTTACGGTGTCGCCTCGGCCTCGGGGGCCAGGGCGTTGCGCAGTCCCGTCGTGTCGAGCGCTCCGGCGGACCTGAGGGCCCGGGGGAACGCCCGGCGGCGGACCGCCTGGTCGAGACAGACCACGGCAGGGTGCACATACGCACCCCGGCCGGGCAGCGTACCGCGTGGATCGGGGACGCATTCGTCCTCGATCGCCACGATGCGCAGCAGATCGCTCTTGGCCGCTCGCTCCCGACACCCCACACAGGTTCGTTCGGGGCATGCGCGGGCTTGCGTCCGGCCAGACACGCCTAAGTCTACCTCCCCGCACCGACCCTCCCCCGACAAGTTCCGGGCGAAAATCGAACGGCTGTTGTGTTGTGGTGATCCACCGGCCGGTGTACGGCCCTCTCGGTGGTCCCTGTCTACCGCCCGGGGAACCCCGGGCGGTACCGGTTTATTCCCCGTCGCCGTCCGCGTCGGCGCCCGGGGACACCTCCGTGTCGGGACGGATGTCGATGCGCCAGCCGGTGAGCCGCGCGGCGAGGCGGGCGTTCTGGCCCTCCTTGCCGATGGCCAGCGACAGCTGGTAGTCGGGCACGGTCACCCGCGCGGAGCGGGTGTCCCAGTCCACGACCTCGACCTTGCTCACCCGGGCGGGTGACAGCGCGTTCGCGACCATCTCCGCCGGGTCGTCCGACCAGTCGACGATGTCGATCTTCTCGCCGTGCAGCTCGGCCATGACGTTGCGCACACGGCTGCCCATCGGGCCGATGCAGGCGCCCTTCGGGTTGAGGCCCGAGCGGGTGGACCGGACGGCGATCTTGGTGCGGTGACCGGCCTCACGGGCGATCGCCGAGATCTCGACGCTGCCGTCCGCGATCTCCGGGACCTCCAGCGCGAAGAGCTTCTTCACCAGGTTGGGGTGGGTGCGCGACAGCGTCACGGACGGACCGCGGACGCCCTTCGCCACCCGCACGACGTACGCCTTCAGGCGCAGTCCGTGCGTGTACTCCTCGCCGGGGACCTGCTCCTGCACCGGCAGGATGGCCTCGAGCTTGCCGATGTCGACGAGGACGTTCTTGGGGTCCTTGCCCTGCTGGACGACGCCGGTGATGACGTCGCCCTCCCGGCCGGCGAACTCGCCGAAGGTCAGGTCGTCCTCGGCGTCGCGCAGACGCTGGAGGATCACCTGCTTGGCGGTCGTCGCGGCGATGCGCCCGAAGTCCGACGGGGTGTCGTCGAACTCCTTGGGCTCCTGGCCCTCTTCGAGGTCCCTCGGGTCCTCCGTCGCCCACACGACCACGTGACCGTTGGTGCGGTCCAGCACGACGCGGGCGCGGCGGAAGCTCCCCTCGGTCCGGTGGTACGCGATGAGGAGGGCCGACTCGATCGCCTCGACGAGCAGGTCGAAGGAGATCTCCTTCTCCCGGACCAGACCCCGCAGGGCACTCATGTCGATGTCCACGGCTACGCCTCCTCTTCCTTCTTGTCCTTGCGGCTGAACTCGATCTCGACACGCGCCTTGGCGATGTCGGTGAAAGCAATGCGGCGGGCGGTCGCCTTGCGGCCCTTCACGCCCGGGACCTCGAGGTCCATTCCCTCGTCGTCGACGTCGAGGATGCGGGCGATGAGTTCCCCGCCCTCCGCCAACTGGAACTTCACGAGGCGGCCCGTCGCCCGTACGTAGTGACGGTGTTCGCTGAGGGGGCGGTCCGCGCCCGGGGAGCTGACTTCGAGGACGTACTCGTCCTCGCCCATCACGTCGGATTCGTCGAGCTGGTCGGAGACCTCACGGCTCAGCTCGGCACACGCGTCCAGCTCCACGCCCTCGTCGGAGTCCACGATGATCCGCAGCATCCGGCGCTTGCCCGCCTTGGACAGCTCGATCTCCTCGAGGTCCAGGCCCTTGGCGGCGACGAGCGGCTCCAGCAGTCCGCGCAGCCTGTCGCTCTGGGTGGTGCTCATCCGGGTGACTCCTCGGCCGCGTGTGCTGTTGTGGTTTCCGTCGTGCGTCAGGTCAAAGGGTATCCGGTCGCAGAGGGTGTTGCCGTCCTCCCTGTGGACAGGCCCCCGGGTACCGTGATCACACCTGCCCCGCCATCACCCCCCGAGGACGTCGCCCGTGCCCTGGACTCTGCCATCGAGGCCCTCGCGCAGGAGCCTGCTCGCCGGTGCCGCCGGAGCGGCCGGCGCCGCGCTGCTCACGGGGTGCTCCGACGCCGGTTCGCCCGGCACGGACACCGGGATTCCACTCGAACGGCGGATGCGCGAAGCGGCCGTTCGTGACAGTGCGCGGCTGCTGGAACGTTACGACGCGACGGCCGCCGCCCATCCGGCCCTGGCGGCCCGGCTGGCGCCGCTGCGCGCCGCGGTCGCCGCGCACACGGCGGCCTTCTCCCTCACCCCTTCGGACGCTCCGTCCCCGTCCGCTTCGGCCTCCCCGTCCGGCGGTACGGGGGCGGCCGCTCCCGCGCCGAGCGCGGAGCCGGTGCCGCCGAAGCCCGCCGACGCCCTGACCGCGCTCGCCGACACCGAGCGGAGCCTGTCGGAGGCCCGGACCATCGACCTGGCCGGGGCGCCGGGAGAGCTGGCCCGGATGCTGGCCTCGGTGGCCGCCTGCGGAGCCGTCCACGCGTACCTGCTGACCTCGCCCCCGACACCGACCCCCGGAGCCGCGCTGTGAAGCCCGAACCCTCCCCCGCCGGCCGGGCCCTGGAGGCCACTCAGGCCGCACTCGCCGCCGAGCACGCGGCCGCGTACGGGTACGGGGTGATCGGCGCGCGGACCGCCGGGCCCCGCGCCACCGAAGCCCGGGAGGCCTACGGCGGCCACCTCGCGCGGCGTGACTCGCTGGCCCGTACCGTGCGGGAGCTGGGCGGCGCGCCGCGGCCCGCGGAGGCGGCGTACGCCCTGCCGTTCGAGGTGCGCGGCTCCGCCGACGCGGAGCGGCTGGCGGCCGAGATCGAGGACCGGGTGGCGGGCGCGTACTCCGATCTGGTGCGGGCGGCGGAGGGTCCGCTGCGCCGTGAGGCGGCCGACGCGCTGAGCGCCGCGGCCGTGCGCGCGGCACGCTGGCGCGGTGTCGGCGTAGCCTTCCCTGGGCTCACCGAAAAGCGCTGAAGTGGCGAAACGGGCCCGGCACAGCTGAAAGGGACCACGCACGCATGGCTTTCGAACCGCCGCAGCGGCTTGTACGGGCGCTCGGCGAGATGCCGGAATCGGCGCAGGACGCGGAGTGGCTGGAGCAGCTGCCCAAGCTCACCGAGGCCGCGCTGTCCCGGCGCGGGGTGCAAGCCCAGCGGGTGCAGGCCCCGGGCGGCCGCAGCAGTCTGGTCGTCCTCGTCCAGTACCCCGACGGGACCCCGGCCGCGCTGAAACTGGCTGCCCCGCACGCCCGGCCCGACCGGGAACTGGCCGCCCTGGCGCACTGGGGCGGCTTCGGCGCCGTACGGGTCCTGGACTCGCGGTACCACGAGGAGGACGGGGCGCTGCTGCTGGAGCGGCTGCACCCGGAGGTCTCGCTGCGGTCGCTGCCCGACGCCAAGGCGCTGCTGGAGGCCGGCGGCACGCTGCGCAGGCTGTGGGTGGCGCCGCCCGCCGGGCACGTCTGGGAGACGGTGGCGCAGCGGACGGAGCGGCAGTCGGCGGCGCTGCGGGCGGCTCCGGCGGAGGTCCGGGCGGTGGCCGACACGGCCCTGGCGATGCGCGACGAGCTGGTCGCGGCCGAGCCGGAGGAACTGCTGCTGCACGGGAACTTCCGGCAGGGCAAGGTCCTCGCCGGCGAGCGCGCGCCGTGGCTGACGGTGGGGCCCGAGCCGGTCGTCGGCGAGCGGGCGTACGACCTGGCGCGGCTGGCCCGGGACCGGCTGGAGGACCAGGTGGCCACCTCGGCGGGGGCCGCGGGCGCCAGGCGGCGGGTGAACCGGCTGGCCGACGCCCTGGAGGTGGACCGGGACCGGCTGCGGGGCTGGACGGTGTTCAGGGCGGTGGAGTCGGGGAACCGGGCGCTGGCCGCGGGGCGGCGCCGGGAAGCGGAGCTGTTGCTGGAGTTCGCCGCCTGGTTGTAGGGCATACCGTAGGTAAGAAGGTATGTCCGGCTATGTCCGGCAGGGGGCCCTCATGGTCGAAGAACTGTTGACAGCGGGAATCGCGGCCGCGACCGGTGTCGCGGTGTACCTGGGCGCCGCCGCGCGCGTGGTGAAACAGTACGAGCGGGGGCTGGTCTTCCGCCTGGGCCGGCTGCGCAACGACATCCGGGGGCCCGGTTTCACCGTGATCGTGCCCGTGGTCGACCGGCTGCGGAAGGTCAACATGCAGATCGTGACGCTGCCGGTGCCGGCCCAGGAGGGCATCACCCGAGACAACGTCACGGTCCGGGTGGACGCCGTCGTGTACTTCAAGGTCGTCGACCCGGCGAACGCGATCGTGGCGGTGGAGGACTACCGGTTCGCCGTCTCGCAGATGGCGCAGACCTCGCTGCGGTCGATCATCGGCAAGTCGGACCTGGACGACCTGCTGTCCAACCGGGAGATGCTCAACCAGGGGCTGGAGCTGATGATCGACAGCCCGGCGGTGGGGTGGGGCGTGCAGATCGACCGGGTCGAGATCAAGGACGTGTCCCTGCCGGAGACGATGAAGCGGTCGATGGCACGGCAGGCGGAGGCGGACCGGGAGCGGCGGGCGCGGGTCATCAACGCGGATGCCGAGCTCCAGGCCTCGCACAAGCTGGCCGAGGCGGCCGGGGTGATGGCGGAGCAGCCGGCGGCTCTGCAGTTGCGGTTGCTGCAGACCGTGGTCGCGGTGGCCGCGGAGAAGAACTCGACGCTGGTACTGCCGTTTCCGGTGGAGCTCCTGCGCTTCCTGGAACGCGCCGCGCCGACCCCTGCGGGGAGCCAAGCCCCTCCCGCCTCCCCGACCGGCCCGGGCCCGTCGGCTCCGCCCTCCCGACCCCCGGCCCTGACCGAAGCCCCGGCCCCGGCCCCGGCCGACGCCGATCCCCCACCCCCGCCGGCCGACTTCGCCCTGGACGGCCCGCCCCCGCCCCCGGAGGACCCGGACAACCTCCGCGCCTAGGCGTGGGGGCAAAGACCTGGGGCTCCGCCCCAGACCCCGCGCCTCAAACGCCGGCGAGGCTGAAATTGCGCTCCGCGCAATCCAGCTCGCCAGGCGGCACCCGTGAGCGCACATCAGCCAAATCCAGCCCCGCCGGCGTTTGAGGCGTGGGGGTCCCCCCGGACGGAGTCTGGGGGAGGGTCCGGGGCGGAGCCCCGATTCGTAAGCCGCACCCGGGGGCCTGGGTCAGGTCAGGTGGGTGAGGGCTTCGGGGAGGGGGAGTTCCTCGCGGTGGCCCGTCGCGCGGTGTTGGAGTTCGACGATGCCCTCGGCCGAGCGCCGGCCCGCGACCAGGATCCACGGCACGCCGATCAGCTCCGCGTCGGTGAGCTTCACGCCGGGCGACAGCCCGGCCCGGTCGTCCAGCAGGACCCGCCGCCCCGCCTCCGCGAGGGCCTGCGCCGCCTGCTCGGCCAGCGCCAGCGCCAGCGGCACGGCCTTGCCCGCCGCCACCACGTGCACGTCGGCCGGAGCCACGGCCGCCGGCCAGGACAGGCCCCGCTCGTCCGCCGTCTGCTCGGCCAGCGCCGCCACCGCCCGGGAGACGCCGATGCCGTACGAGCCCATCGTGACCCGGACCGGCTTGCCCTCCTTGCCGAGCACGTCCAGGCCGAAGGCGTCGGCGTACTTGCGGCCCAGCTGGAAGATGTGGCCGATCTCGATCGCGCGGTCCAGCCGGAGCCCCGCGCCGCAGGACGGGCAGGGGTCGCCGGGCTCCACGACGACCACGTCCAGGTACCGGTCCACCTCGAAGTCCCGGCCGCAGACCACGTTGCGCGCGTGCGTGTCGGCCTTGTTGGCCCCCGTCACCCAGGCCGTGCCGGGCGCCACCCGGGGATCGGCCAGGTAGCGGACCTTGTCCAGGCCCTGCGGGCCCACGTAGCCGCGTACCAGATCGGGCCGGTCCTCGAAGTCCTCGGCGGTGACGAGCTCGACGGCAGCGGGGGCCAGGTGTTCGCCCAGCTTGCCGAGGTCCACCTCGCGGTCGCCCGGCACGCCCACGGCCACGATCTCGCCGTCCACCTTGACCAGGAGGTTCTTCAGCGTCGCCGAGGCCGGGACGCCGAGATGCGCCGCCAGGGACTCGATCGTCGGGGTGTCGGGGGTGTCCAGCTCCTCGACCGGGCCGTGGTCTGCGGCGGCCGGGACCAGCGCGAAGGTCACCGCCTCGGTGTTCGCCGCGTAGTCGCAGGAGGGGCAGTCCGCGAAGGTGTCCTCGCCGGCCTCCGCGGGCGCCAGGAACTCCTCGGATGCCGAGCCGCCCATCGCCCCCGACACGGCCGAGACGATCCGGTGGTCCAGGCCGAGCCGGGTGAAGATGCGCTGGTACGCGGCGCGGTGCAGCGCGTACGACTCCGCGAGGCCCTCGTCGGACACGTCGAAGGAGTAGGAGTCCTTCATCTGGAACTCGCGGCCCCGCAGCACGCCGGACCGGGGCCGCGCCTCGTCCCGGTACTTCGTCTGGATCTGGTAGAGCATGACCGGCAGGTCCTTGTACGAGGTGCACTGGTCCTTCACCACCAGGGTGAAGATCTCCTCGTGGGTGGGGCCGAGCAGGTAGTCCGCGCCCTTGCGGTCCCTGAGCCGGAACAGCAGGTCCCCGTACTCCGACCAGCGCCCGCTGACCTCGTACGGCTCCTTCGGCAGCAGCGCGGGGAGCAGCACCTCCTGGGCCCCGATCGCGTCCATCTCCTCGCGGACGATGCGCGAGACGTTGTCCAGGACCCGCTTGCCGAGCGGCAGCCACGTCCACACGCCCGCCGAGGTGCGCCGGACGTAGCCGGCGCGGACCAGCAGCCGGTGGCTGAGGGTTTCGGCGTCGGCCGGGTCCTCGCGGAGGGTCTTGGCCATGAGACGGGACATGCGCTGCACGTGGTGAGTGGACATGCCGGGAGATTACCGGCGGCCGCACGGGCCTGGGTACCGCGTTTCTCCGGAGGCGCGGGCCGCGGCTCAGGGCCTGGGCAGGGGCAGCGGGGCGCCCATGACGGCGTACGGGAGGCTCGCGCTCGGGAAGTGGACCTGGCGGGCGAGGTCCGCGTAGCCGAGGGCCCGGTAGAGGCCGCGGGCGGGGCTGTCGGTGTCGATGGCGGAGAGGATCGAGCGGGGTTCGGCGGCGCTGTCGGTGATCTCGGTGATCAGCGCGCGGCCGACGCCGTGGCCCTGGAACCCGGGGTGGACGTGCAGTTCGGTGATCACGAAGGAGCCGTCGAGCCAGTCCTCGTGGCCGCCCGCCCGCAGGTAGGGCTCGACGATGGTGGACCACCAGTGGGTGCGGTCGTTGGGCATCCCGTAGACGAATCCGGTGAGGGCGCCGTCCTCGGCGAAGGCTCCCAGCGCGCGGGCGCCGCGGCAGGTCATGTGGCGCTGCACGATGTAGCGCCGGATGCCCACCTCCTCCTCGCTGAGGCCGAAGGCGACGGCCTGCACGCGCAGGGCCTCGTCCACCCGGGCGGCGAGGTCGAGGGGGCCGATGCGGACTCCGGAAGGCAGCATGCGGCGACCTTACTTCGCGGTAGGGAGGGGCCGGAACGGGTTGGGCGGGTTCAGAACAGGACGCTCATGAAGGCGCCGACCTCGCGGAAGCCCACCCGCCGGTACGAGGCCCGGGCGGCGGTGTTGAAGTCGTTCACGTAGAGGCTGACCACGGGTGCCACGTCGCGCAGCGCGTAGGCGACGACGGCGGCCATCCCGGTCTCCGAGTAGCCGCGGCCGCGGAACTCGGGGGCCACCCACACGCCCTGGATCTGGCAGGCGCCGGCGGTGGCGGCGCCGATCTCGGCCTTGAAGACGATCTTCCCGTTCTCGATGCGGGCGAAGGAGCGGCCGCTGCCGACGAGTTCGGCGACCCTGGCCTGGTAGAGCAGTCCGCCGTCACCGGCCATCGGCGAGATGCCGACCTCCTCGGTGAACATGGCCACGCAGGCGGGCATGATCAGGTCCATCTCGTCCTTGCGGACGCGGCGGACCAGCGGGTCGGCCGCGACCGTGGCGGACGGGCTCTCGATGATCATGAGCGGCTGGTGGGAGCGCACGTCGCGGGCGGGTCCCCAGCTGGGCTCCAGGAGCTGCCACAGCAGCCGGGTGGGCTCGGAGGGGCCCACGATGGAGGAGCAGCGGCGGCCGGTGCGGCGGGCGCGGTCGGCGAAGGCGCGGACGGCGTCGGGTTCCGCGCACACGGGGACCAGGTTGGCGCCCGCGTAGCAGAGGGACCGGAGCTCGCCGTCGGCGTACCACCCCCACATCTCGCCGCCCAGGCGCCACGGGTCGAGCCCGGCGACCTGGACCCGGGAGGTGACGAACGCGTTCTCGACCGGCTCGCGTCCGAGGACGTCGAGCGCGGCGTCGAGATCACCGGGCTCAAGGACCCGGGTGGTGGTCTGCGTCAACACTGGGGCCTCACCGTACAAGTCTGCTGATCTCCGCACTGTACCCGCCGGGGCGGACGGATGCCCGGTCTCCCAGGTCACGAAAAAGCCCCGGCCCCGCCCGCGAGCTGCGGGAACGGGGCCGGGGCACTGCTCGTGCGGATCAGACGCCGATGGCGACCGTCGGCTCGCCCGATGCCACGCCGTCCTTCTCCATCTGCTCTGCGATCTTCATCGCCTCTTCGATGAGGGTCTCGACGATCTTCGACTCGGGGACGGTCTTGATGACCTCGCCCTTCACGAAGATCTGGCCCTTGCCGTTGCCGGAGGCCACGCCCAGGTCGGCCTCGCGGGCCTCGCCGGGGCCGTTGACGACGCAGCCCATGACCGCGACGCGCAGCGGGACCTCCATGCCCTCCAGGCCGGCCGTGACCTCTTCGGCCAGCTTGTAGACGTCGACCTGGGCGCGTCCGCAGGACGGGCAGGAGACGATCTCCAGGCGGCGCGGCTTGAGGTTCAGCGACTCCAGGATCTGGTTGCCGACCTTGACCTCCTCGACCGGCGGCGCGGAGAGGGAGACGCGGATGGTGTCGCCGATGCCCTCGGAGAGCAGGGCGCCGAAGGCGACGGCGGACTTGATGGTGCCCTGGAAGGCGGGGCCGGCCTCGGTGACGCCGAGGTGCAGCGGGTAGTCGCAGGCGGCGGCGAGCTGGCGGTAGGCGTTGACCATGACGACCGGGTCGTTGTGCTTGACCGAGATCTTGATGTCGCCGAAGCCGTGCTCCTCGAAGAGGGAGGCCTCCCACAGCGCGGACTCGACCAGCGCCTCGGGGGTGGCCTTGCCGTACTTCTTCAGCAGCCGGGCGTCGAGGGAGCCGGCGTTCACACCGATGCGGATCGGCGTGCGCGTCTCGTTCGCGGCCTTCGCGATCTCCTTGACCTTGTCGTCGAACTGCTTGATGTTGCCCGGGTTCACGCGGACGGCGGCGCAGCCGGCGTCGATCGCGGCGAACACGTACTTGGGCTGGAAGTGGATGTCGGCGATGACCGGGATCTGCGACTTCTTCGCGATGACGGCGAGGGCGTCCGCGTCGTCCTGGGTGGGGCAGGCCACCCGGACGATGTTGCAGCCGGAGGCGGTCAGCTCGGCGATCTGCTGGAGCGTGGCGCCGATGTCGGAGGTGCGGGTGGTGGTCATCGACTGCACCGAGATGGGCGCGTCGCCGCCGACGGCCACCGATCCGACCTGGATCTTGCGGCTGACCCTGCGGTCGGCAAGCTTCGTCGGCACGGCCGGCATTCCGAGAGAGATGGCAGTCATCTGCTGTGCAACCCCAAGGTGTGGATCAAGGTCCCGAGATCGGCGGGCTCCAGGCTTCGAGATTACGCCAATCACGGTGCGGCCCTCGCATCCGAGGGGTGGTGCCACCCGAACGTAGGGAGCCGGGCACGATGGGTGCCCGGCTCCCCGGTGTGTCGTGTAGGCCCCGCCGGCTCAGGTGATCTTGATGGGGTTGACCACGTCCGCCACCATCACCAGCAGCGTGAAGCAGATGAAGAGCCCGGCCACCACGTAGGCCACCGGCATCAGCTTGGCCACGTCGAACGGGCCGGGGTCGGGGCGCCGGAAGACCCGGGCCACGTTGCGCCGGACCGACTCCCACAGGGCGCCCGCGATGTGCCCGCCGTCGAGCGGGAGCAGCGGCAGCATGTTGAACAGGAACAGCGAGAGGTTGAAGCCGGCCAGCAGGTTGAGGAAGAACACCAGCTGGTGCTGGGCGGGGATGTCGAGGGTGAAGATCTCACCGCTGACCCGCGCCGCGCCGACCACGCCCATGGGGCTGTCCTGGGCGCGCTCGGCGCCGTTGAAGGCCGCGTTCCACAGGTCGGGGACCTTGGACGGCAGGTCGATCAGGGACTGCACGCCGGCCGCCATCATCTCGCCCATGCGGTCCACGGACTGGCCGAAGGACTGCGGGACGTAGCCGGAGGCGGGGGCGAAGCCGAGGAAGCCGGCCGTGACGTACTGGTCCTTGACGTACGCGCCGTCGCCGTCGGTCTTGGCGACCTTGTTCTCGATCAGGTTCGCCGTGAGGGCGACCTTCTCGCCCGCCCGCTCCACGGTGATCGTGGCGGGGCCGACGGTGGCGCGGATGTCCTTCTGCAGGGCGGACCAGTCCTCGACCGGGCGGCCGTTGAAGGCGACGATCTTGTCGCCGGCCTTGAGGCCCGCCGCCTTGGCGGGGGCGGCCGGGTCGCCGGGGACGCACTTGTCGCGCTTCTCGCTCTGCTGGATGACGCAGTCCGAGACGGTGGCGACCGTGGTGGTCTGGGTGTTCAGCCCGAAGGTCATCAGCGTGGTGAGGAAGATCGCCACGGCCAGGACCAGGTTCATGAACGGCCCGGCGAACATCACGATCACGCGCTTCCACGGCTTGCGCGTGTAGAAGAGCCGGCTCTCGTCCCCGGGCTGGAGCTCCTCGTACGCGGCCGAGCGCGCGTCCTCGATCATCGACCGGAACGGCGAGGTGGATCGGGCGGTGACCTTGCCGTCCTCGCCGGGCGGGAACATCCCGATCATGCGGATGTAGCCGCCCATCGGGATGGCCTTGATCCCGTACTCGGTCTCGCCCTTCCTCCGCGACCAGATGGTCGGGCCGAAGCCCACCATGTACTGCGGCACCCGGATGCCGAAGAGCTTGGCCGTGGAGAGGTGTCCGAGCTCGTGCCACGCGATGGAGACCAGCAGGCCGACCGCGAAGATCACGATCCCGAGCACCGTCATCAGCAGTGTCATGCGCTCGCCTCCACGGCGGCCCGCGCCGCCATCTCCCGCGCCCGGGCCCTGGCCCAGGCCTCTGCTTCAAGGACGTCCCGGACGGTCAGGGAGGTTCCCGACTCCGGTGTCCCGTGCTCGTCGACCACGGCAGAGACGGTATCCATGATTGCTGTGAACGGCAGCCGACCTGCCAGGAACGCCTCGACGCACTCCTCGTTGGCCGCGTTGAACACGGCCGGTGCGGTGCCGCCGAGGGTGCCCACGTGCCGGGCCAGGCCGACCGCCGGGAAGGCCTCGGTGTCCAGCGGGAAGAACTCCCACGTGGACGCCTTGGTCCAGTCGAAGGCGGGGGCCGCGTCCGGGATCCGCTGGGGCCAGCCGAGGCCGATCGCGATGGGGCCGCGCATGTCCGGCGGGGTGGCCTGGGCGAGCGTGGAGCCGTCGGTGAATTCGACCATCGAGTGCACGTAGGACTGGGGGTGGACCACGACCTCGATGCGGTCGAAGGGGATGTCGTAGAGCAGGTGCGCCTCGATGACCTCGAGGCCCTTGTTGACCAGTGTGGCGCTGTTGACCGTGATGACCGGTCCCATGGCCCAGGTGGGGTGCGCGAGGGCGTCCTGGACGGTGACGCCGGCCAGCTGGGCGCGGGTGCGGCCGCGGAAGGGCCCGCCGGAGGCGGTGACGACGAGCTTGCGGACATCGGCCCGGGTCCCGGCGGCGAGCGCCTGGAAGAGCGCGGCGTGCTCGGAGTCCACCGGGATGATCTGGCCGGGCTTCGCCAGGGCCTTGACCAGGGGGCCGCCGACGATCAGCGACTCCTTGTTGGCCAGTGCCAGCGTCCGGCCCGCCCGGAGCGCGGCGAGGGTGGGCGCGAGGCCGATGGAGCCGGTGATGCCGTTGAGGACGGTGTGGCACTCGGAGGCCGCGAGCTCGGCCGCCGCGTCCGGCCCGGCCAGGATCTCGGGCAGCGGCTCGGACGCGCCGTAGCGGGCGCTCAGCGCCTCTTTCAGGGCCGGTACGACGTCCTCGCGGGCGACGGCCACCGCGTTGACCCCGAGCTGCCACGCCTGCTCGGCCAGCAGCTCGACGCGGCCGCCGGCGGCGGACAGCGCGGTCACCCGGAACCGGTCCGGGTGGCGCAGGGCCAGGTCGATGGCCTGGGTGCCGATGGAACCGGTGGACCCGAGGATGACGATGTCCCGGCGGCCGGCCGCGGGGTCGAAGAGGAGGTGCGGATCGGCGAGGGGGGCTGGGCGGTCGCTCATGCCCCCCATTGTTGCCGGAAGTCAGGAGCGGCCCGACACGGAGCCCCCTTCGGTGACCCGCAGGAGGAGGTGCGGCAGCGTTCCGGCGAAGTCGGGGAGCGTGACGGCGACGCGCCACCAGGCGTCCGGATCGGCGCCCAGGGCCAGGGCGAACAGCCGGTCGGCCTCGGCCCGGGCGGCGAGCACCGGTTCGGCCCGGTCGTGGCGGTCGGGGTGGTCCACCTCGCCCAGCCAGTGGCCCTCGTCCAGGGCCCAGCAGGCGGGCGCCTTGTGCCGGATCACGTCCTCGCCGGTGAGCAGCCCGCGGGCCAGGCAGTCGCGCACCCAGCGGATGTCCTCCTCGACGGACGGCATGGGCACGGCGAGGCTGGCCAGGGCGAGTTCGCGGTCCACGCCCCCGGCGGGCCGGACGGCCTGCGGGGCCAGGGAGCGCACCGCGTCGGCGAGCCCGGGCACGTCCGGTCCGGCGGCGGCTTCCGGCAGGGTGCCGCGCACGATCCGGGCCACGAGGACCGGCAGGGTGCCGCGGAAGGCGGGGGCGCGGCGCAGCAGCTCCGACCAGAGCCGGGGGTCGTCCCGCAGCGGGCGCAGGGCCCGGGCGACGGCCGTGCGCATCCCGGCCCGTTCGGGCAGGGACCAGCGCAGGCCCCTGGTGGCGGGCAGGGCCGTGAGCAGCAGCGTGCGGTGCGCGGGGGCGACGCAGGCGACGAGTTCGTCGCAGGTGAGCAGCCCCATCCGGACGGCACGGACGGCGGGCCGGTGCCACCCGGGCACCGCCGTGTCCCGCGGGCCTGCGTCGAGCAGCGCCCGGCAGGTCTCCCGGGGCAGTGCGCCGGCCAGCAGCAGGGCCTCGACCGCGCCGGGCGGCAGGGGGTCCCGGGCGTGCTCGGCGAGCAGCGTCCCGGGGTCGAGGGGGTCGTGCGGCATCCGCAGCAGGGTGAGCGGGATCCGGGGCCTGCGGCGGTGCCGGCGCAGCAGCGCGATCAGCTCGTCGGTGGTGAACGGCCCGGGGCCGAGCTCCCGCAGCAGTTCGGGCGACGGGCCGGGGCGGGCCGCGTACCGGGCCGGTCCGGGCAGCCCGGGCAGCGGGCGTCCGACGACGTGGGGGTTTCGGGCGACGTACTGCCGGTCCTCCCCGGTGCCGTGGCGCAGCAGCAGGCTGACGGTCGAGGCCGACAGCCACTCGTCGCGGCACAGGTACTTGCGGGCCGGCGCGTCGAGCCGGCCGATCAGGTCGGCGACGACATGGTCCGGTGCGTGGCGCAGCAGGTGCGCCGCGCTCCTGGCCAGCCGCCGGCTGGCACGGTCTTCCTCGGCCGTCGGCATCGTTCTCTCCGCCTTGCCCGTGCTGGTGCGCGTACGGCTGTCCGTACGCGCACTCATCCTCGTACGCCTGTCCGACGTCCGGCGATGATCGCAGGTCAGCGGAGCGGGCGGTGCACGTTTTTCCGTGTCGAGGGGCCGGGGGCGGCGTCCGCGATCCAGGGGCCGTCGCCGGAGGGGTCGATGATGCCCTCCTCCAGCCAGGTGTAGGTGCCGCCCAGCACCCCCTCGACGACCTTCCGGTCGACGGTGTCGGTGTTGGTCCAGAGCCGGCCGAAGAGCTCCTCGACGCGGATCCGGGACTGCCGGCAGAAGGCGTCGGCCAGCTGGTAGGCCTCGCGGCCGTGGTCTCCGGTGGCGCGCAGGTGCTCGGCGCGGACACAGGCCGCGCTCATCGCGAAGAGCTCGGCGCCGATGTCGACGATCCGGCCGAGGAAGCCCTGCTTGGTCTCCATGCGGCCCTGCCAGCGGGACATGGCGTAGAAGGTGGACCGGGCGAGTTTGCGGGCGCCGCGCTCGACGTAGCGCAGGTGGGTGGCGAGGTCGGGGTGGCCCGCGGGGTGGAAGGCGCGGTAGGTCCCGGGCACCTGGCCGGCGCCGGTGGCCAGCTTGGGCAGCCAGCGGGCGTAGAACCCGGCGGCGCGGGCTCCTGCCTTGGCCTTGTCGCCGAGGTCCTTGTCGGGGTCGATGAGGTCGCCGGCGACCGACAGGTGGGCGTCGACGGCCTCGCGGGCGATCAGCAGGTGCATGATCTCGGTCGAGCCCTCGAAGATCCGGTTGATGCGCAGGTCGCGGAGCATCTGCTCGGCGGGGACGGCGCGTTCGCCGCGGGCGGCGAGGGACTCGGCGGTCTCGAAGCCGCGGCCGCCGCGGATCTGGACCAGTTCGTCGGCCATCAGGCAGGCCATCTCCGAGCCGTAGAGCTTGGCGAGGGCGGCCTCGATGCGGATGTCGTTGCGGTCCTCGTCGGCCATCTGGGAGGCGAGGTCGACGACCGCTTCGAGGGCGAAGGTGGTGGCGGCGATGAAGGAGATCTTGGCGCCGACCGCCTCGTGCTTCGCGACCGGCCGGCCCCACTGCTCGCGCACCCCGGACCATTCGCGGGCGATCTTCAGGCACCACTTGCCGGCGCCGACGCACATGGCGGGCAGCGACAGCCGTCCGGTGTTGAGCGTGGTCAGGGCGATCTTGAGGCCGGAGCCCTCGGCTCCGATGCGCTGGGAGGCCGGGACCCGGACCTGGTGGAAGCGGGTGACGCCGTTCTCCAGACCGCGCAGGCCCATGAAGGCGTTGCGGTGCTCGACGGTGATCCCGGGCGAGTCGGCCTCGACGACGAAGGCGGTGATCCCGCCGCGGTGGTTCTCGCTCCGGGGCACCCGGGCCATCACCACGAGCAGGTCGGCGACCACCCCGTTGGTGGTCCACAGCTTCACCCCGTCGAGGACGTACGCGTCCTCCCCGTCCGGAACGGCCGTGGTGGCCAGCCGCGCCGGGTCGGATCCCACGTCCGGCTCGGTGAGCAGGAAGGCGCTGATGGCGGTGGTGGCGCAGCGCGGCAGGTAGGCGTCCTTCTGCTCCTGCGTGCCGAAGATCTTCAGCGGCTGGGGGACGCCGATGGACTGGTGGGCGGAGAGCAGGGCTCCGATGGCCGGGCTGACCGAGCCGACCAGGGCGAGTGCCTTGTTGTAGTAGACCTGGGTGAGGCCGAGGCCGCCGTACTTGGGGTCGATCTTCATGCCGAGGGCGCCGAGCTCTTTCAGCCCGCGCACGGTCTCGTCTGGGATCTTCGCCTCGCGCTCGATGCGGGCCCCGTCAATCTCGTTCTCGCAGAAGGCCCGCAGCCGGGCGAGGAAGGCCTCGCCGCGCCGGACGTCCTCGTCCGCGGGGAGCGGGTGGGGGTGGATCAGGTCGAGCCGCAGCCTGCCGAGGAAGAGCTCCTTGGCGAAGCTGGGCTTGCGCCAGTCCTGTTCCCGGGCCGCTTCCGCGACCTGCCGTGCCTCGCGCTCGGTCACCTTGGGCCGGGCGCCGGGCTGCGTCGCACCGGCGGGCTGCACGGGCTGTGCGGGCTGCGGTGCGGGCTGTGCGGGCTGTGGTGCGGACATGAGGGGGCTCACCTCACCGCCGAGTCGGGTGGCCGGCCGGGCTACCGGCCGGTGCTACCTGTGAGTCGTACCCATTGCGGGCGGTCCGGAAAAGGGGGACGGCCGGAGCCCCCGCACAGTGGACTCCGCACAGGGCCCCTGACCTGCGATTTTCTCCTCCCGTCTGCACAAATACGCAGCGATTCAGCCCGCCTTTTCACTCATCTGCCCGAACGGGCGATCCTCCAATGGATCACGTGGTACAACCCTGGTGGGTGGGTCCCATCGGAGGGGTGGCGATGCGGTGACCGGGTTATTGGAGCCGTTGGGTGTAGGTGCTGCGGAGAGTGCGGTCTATCTGCGGACGATCTCCGCACCAGGCAGCACGGTGGCCGAACTGGCGGACTGTCTCGGGATGGCTCCCGGCCGGGTTCGCGGGCTGCTGGCCCGTCTGGTGGAGGCCGGGCTGATAACACGGGTGACTGGCAGGCCGGTTCGCTATCTGCCCGCGCCCCCGGATGTGGCAGTGGACGCTCTGGTCCGGCGCCGTCAGGAGGAGCTGGAGCAGGTGCGGGGCTACGCTCGCACGTTGGCCCGGAGGCTGGAGGAAGCTCCGCGCCAGGGTGTCGCCGGCATGATCGACCTGATCGAGGGTGAACAGGCGGTGGTGGAACACGCGGTGAGGCTCCAGATGGGGGCACGGCAGGAGGTGCTGATCGTCGACTGCCCGCCCTACCTCTACAGTCCCGCCCCCGGAAACCAGCAGGAAGCGCAGTCGATGCGCCGCGGTGTGCAGTACCGGGCCGTCTATCACGCACCGATCCTGGACGAACCCGGCCGGATGGAAGACCTGTTGGCCAATGCCGCCGTGGGCGAGGAAGCGCGGGTCCTGCCGTCGGTCCGCATGAAGATGCTCATCGCCGACCGCCGGCAGGCGCTGATCCCGGTGAGTTTCGAGGCCACCGAGCTGCGCAGTGTGATCCTGGTCCATGCGTCGCCGCTGCTGTCCGCTCTCGTGACCTCGTTCGAGCATCTGTGGGAGCAGGCTGTCCCGCTGTCCGGGTGCCGGAACGCCGAGGGCCCGGACAAGTCCGACCGCGACATGCTCACCATGCTCGCCGCCGGGATGAAGGACCGGGCGATCGCACGGGCGCTGGGCATCACCGAGCGCAGCGTCACCCGGCGCATGGCCCGGCTACTGAACACCCTCGGCGCGGAGACCCGGTTCCAGGCCGCACTGCAGGCGGCCAAGCGGGGCTGGCTGTAGCCGCGCCGCGCCCCCTGTCCGGTTCCGGCATCCCCTTCGGGCCACGTCCACTAACCGTCGAACGTCTGCTTTCAGACGCGCGCGACGGCCTGACCGGTACCTGACAGCGTGGCTAGAGTGCGCTTCGCCCCGACATCCCCACGCCTTCGGGAAGGAACGCAACGGCATGATACGAAGAGTGCTCGCGTGCTGCGTCACCACGGCTGTGGCCTGCCTGATCCCCCTCACCTGGGCCGCCCCCGCGCAATCACAGCCGGCGCCGCAGTCGGCTCAGCGGTCGAACTACATCGTGACGTTCAAGAGCTCGGTCGAGAATCCGGCCGGTGTCGCCGACCAGCAGGCCCGGAAGCTGGGCGGCGAGGTCAAGTCCGTCTACCGGAATGCGCTGAAGGGTTATGCCGCGACGCTGCCCGACTCCGAGGTCGCCCGCCTGCGGTCCGATCCCCAGGTCGCCTCGGTCGAGCCCGACCAGGTCGCCAGGATCACTGAACAGACCGTGCCGACCGGTGTCCAGCGCGTCTTCGCCGACGAGAATGCCGCCCTCGACATCGATGGCGTGGACGACGTGCGCACCGATGCCGACATCGCGATCCTGGACACCGGCGTCGACCACGACCACCCCGACCTCGACGTGGTCGGCCGCACCAACTGCGCCTACGGATTCGCGGGCTGCGACGACAACGACAACGACCAGAACCTGGACGACAATCACGGGCACGGCACCCACGTGGCCGGCTCCGCGGCGGCGATCGACAACGGCACGGGAGTAGTCGGCGTCGCGCCGGGCGCCCGGCTGTGGTCGGTCAAGGTGCTCAACGATTCGGGCAGCGGCTCCTTCAGCGACATCGCGGAAGGCCTCGACTGGGTGGCCGCCCGTTCGACGACGATCGAGGTCGTCAACATGAGCCTGGGCTGCGAGTGCACCAGCGACGCCATCTCCACCGCCATCACCAACCTCGTCGACAAGGGCGTCGTGGTCGTCGTGGCCGCGGGCAACAGCAGCAAGAACGCGTCCACCTTCTTCCCGGCCAACCACCCCGACGTGATCACCGTCTCGGCGCTGGCCGACTTCAACGGCGCTCCCGGCGGCGGGGCCCCCTCGACCTGCCGGGCCGAAACCGACGACACCCTCGCCGACTTCTCCAACTTCGGCTCCACCGTGGACATCGCCGCACCCGGCACGTGCATCTACTCGACGTCTCTGGACGGCGGCTACGCCACCCTGTCCGGAACCTCGATGGCCAGCCCGCACGTGGCCGGCGCAGCCGCCTACTACGCCGCCCTGGACAACCCGGCCGGCCGCGCCGACGTGATGAAGATCCGCGACGACCTGCTCTCCACCGCGAACTCCGGCTGGACCGACGACTCCGGCGACGGCATCAAGGAACCCCTCCTCGACGTCGCGGCGCCCGCCGACCCCACCAAACCCAGAGCCGGCTTCACCGCCGGCTGCGGGCCGACGACATGCAGCTTCGACGCTTCGAGCACCACCGATGACGGCACCATCACCTCGTATCGGTGGACGTTCGGCGACGGCACCACCGGTACCGGAAAGACCGTCTCGCACACCTACGCACCCGACAAGGTCTACACCGTCACCCTGACCGTCACCGACAACACCGGCAAGACCGACGACACCAGCCAAGGCGTCATCGTCGGCAACCCGCCGCCCACCGCGTCCTTCACCCACAGCTGCGGCAGCCCGCGCACCTGCTCGTTCGACGCCTCCGCCTCGGCAGACCCCGGCGGCTCGATCAGCACCTACGCGTGGACGTTCGGTGACGGGACCACCGGCACCGGCAAGGTCCTCTCGCACACCTACCCCGCCCCCGGCGGCGGCACGTACACGGTGAAACTGACCGTGACCGACAACCAGGGCAAGACCGCCACCATCAGCAAGACGATCACCGCGCCGCCCAACAAGCTCCCCGTACCGGTGATCAAGCACGGTTCGTGCAGCGCGACCTCGCACAACTGCTTCCTGGACGGCTACCAGACCCGTGACCCCGACGGCGGCATCTACAGCACCTTCACCTACATGTGGGACTTCGGCGACGGCACCACCGCCACCGGGATCATCCACAACCACCGGTTCCCCGCAGCCGAAACCTACACCGTGAAACTTACCGTCACCGACGACGAGGGCACCAGCGCGACCACCACCAAGTCCGTCACGGCGCCGTAACCCACCGGTCACCTGCACCCTGGGATACGGAAAGACGGCCGGAGCCCCCGCACAGTAGGCTCCGGCCGTCGGCTTTTCGGCCGTACGAGATCAGATGTCGAGGCCGGTCAGGACCAGGACTCGCTCGTACGTGTAGTCGTCCATCGCGTAGCGGACACCCTCGCGGCCCACACCGGACTGCTTGACGCCGCCGTAGGGCATCTGGTCGGCGCGGTAGGACGGCGCGTCGCCGACGACCACGCCGCCGACCTCGAGCTCGCGGTGGGCGCGGAAGGCGACCTGGATGTCGCGGGTGAAGACGCCGGTCTGCAGACCGAACTTGGAGTCGTTCACCGCGGCGAAGGCCTCGTCGGTGTTCTCGACCCGGGTCAGGGTGAGGACCGGCCCGAAGACCTCCTCGGTCGCGAGCTTGACGCCCGCCGGGACCTCCGCGAGCACGGTGGGCTCGTACGAGGCACCCTCGCGCTTGCCGCCGGTGAGCAGCTTGGCTCCGGCGGACACGGCCTCGTCGACCCAGGTCTCGACGCGCTTGGCGGCGTCCTCGGAGACGAGGGGGCCGACGTCGGTGGCGGAGTCGGACGGGTCGCCGGTGACCTGGGCCTGTACCTTCGCGACGACCTTCTCGACGAGGCGGTCGTAGACGGAGGCGTCGGCGATCACGCGCTGCACGGAGATGCAGGACTGGCCGGCCTGGTAGTTCGAGAAGGTCGCGATACGGGTCGCGGCCCAGTCGAGGTCGGCCTCGGAGGACCAGTCGGCGAGGACCACGGCCGCGGCGTTGCCGCCGAGCTCCAGCGTGCAGTGCTTGTGGGGCACCGACTGCTGGATGGCGTAGCCGACGGTGTCGGAGCCGGTGAAGGAGATGACGGGCAGGCGCTCGTCCTTGACCAGGGCGGGCATCTTCTCGTTCGCGACCGGCAGGACCGACCAGGAGCCGGCCGGGAGGTCGGTCTCGGCGAGCAGCTCGCCCAGGATCAGCCCGGACAGCGGCGTGGCCGGCGCGGGCTTGAGGATGATCGGCGCGCCGACGGCGATGGCCGGGGCCACCTTGTGGGCGCACAGGTTCAGCGGGAAGTTGAAGGGCGCGATGCCGAGGACGGGGCCCTTGACGAAGCGGCGGGTCAGCGCGAGACGGCCGACGCCGCCGGCGTCGGTGTCGAGGCGCTGGGCCTCTCCGCCGTTGAAGCGGCGGGCCTCTTCGGCGGCGAAGCGGAACACGGACACCGCACGGCCGACCTCGCCGCGCGCCCACTTGATGGGCTTGCCGTTCTCGGCGGAGATCAGCTGGGCGATCTCCTCGGTGCGCTCGGCGAGCCGCTTGGACACGTGGTCCAGGGCGGCGGCACGCACGTGGGCGGGGGTCGCGGAGAACTCCGCCGTCACGGCGTACGCCGCGGCCACGGCCTCTTCGACCTGGGCGTCGGTGGGCACGCTGACCGTGCCGACCAGGCGTCCGTCCCACGGGGAGTGGACGTCGAAGCTGTCCTCGCCGGTGGCCAGGCGGCCGGCGAGCCAGAAGGCGTGGGTGGAAGTCATGCGAATCCCGGCCCTTCGAGTGTGCGGTGGGGGCTTGTCCCCTCCACCGTAGGACTCGGCGGGGCTTTCGGCGTTTAGCCGGGGTGGAGCGGCCGCCGTCCCGGCTTCGCCGGTTTGTCACTGTCGGTCGGGTTCAGCCGGTGTTCGGGGAGGCCTTGAGGGCGAGCCACAGCTCCATCCGGACGTCCGGATCGTCCAGGGAGCGGCCGAGGATCTCCTCGACCCTCTTCATCCGGTAGCGCAGGGTGTGCCGGTGCACGCCGAGGTCGGCCGCGGCCGCGTCCCACTGGCCGTGGCGGGAGAGCCAGGCCTGCAGGGAGGCCACCAGGTCGCCGCGGCCGGTCGCGTCGTGCTCCCGCAGTGCGCGCAGGGTGCCGTCCGCGAAGGCCCGTACGGCGTCGTCGGCCAGCAGGGGCAGGACCGAGCCCGCCGCCATCTCCTCGTGCTCCACCATCGGCCGGCCCCGCCGCCGGGCCACGGCCAGGGCCTGGTCGGCCTGTTTCAGGGCGGCCGCGACGGTCGCCGGCCCGGCCGGCGCGGACAGGCCGACCACCAGTTCGTCGGGCTCGGGACCGGCGGCGTCCCGGCCGCGCCGCGCCTCCAGCGACTCCGCGTGGTCCATGCACGCCTGTACGGCCGCTCCGCCGTCGGCGGCCAGCACGACGAGCCGGCCCGGCTCCGGGACCAGCAGCAGCGGCTCCCCGGTGCGGGACGCGGCCGACTCCACCGTGTCGGCCAGCAGGGCCAGCCCCTCCGGCTGGGCGGTGCCCGGCAGCGCCGCCTCGGCCGTGATCAGCCGGAACGGCGCTTCGAGCAGGGCCCCGTACAGGTCCCCGGCGACGGCCCGCGCGTGCTCCGCCTCCCCGGCCAGCAGCATCCGCAGCACCGCGGCCCCCAGCCGGGACTCGGCGTCGTGCAGCGAGCGGGAGCGCTCGGTGGTGAGGGTGAGCAGCGCGACCGCGGAGTGCACGGCGTACCGCTCGGCCGTGCCCAGCGGGGCTCCGGTGCCGACGGCCAGGGCGCCGCGCGCCCGCCGCCCCGTGCCCAGCGACTGGAGTTCGACGCGGTCCTCCGAGCCTCCGACGACGGCGCTCGCGGGCGCGGGCCGCTCCCGCAGCCGCTCCACGTCCGGGGTGAGCCGGGCGGCGCGCCGGGCGGCCCAGTCGGGGGCGGCCGCCACGACCGAGCCCGAGGCGTCGTACAGCGCGGCCCAGCCGTGCACGTGCGCGGCCAGCCTGGCCAGCAGCTCGGCGGGCCCGTCGGCGGACAGCGCGGCCCGGGTCAGCTCGCGCTGCGCCTCGAAGCCGGCGGTGACGGCCCGGTACTGGTCGGCGGCGAGCGCGGCGGAGACGGCCTTGCTGATGGCGAGGAAGGGGGTGCGCCGCGGCACCTCCAGCAGCGGCATGTCCTCCTTGCGGGCGGCCTCGACGAGGGCTTCGGGGATGGCCTCGTAGTTGACGCCGACCGCGAAGCCGATGCCGACGACCCCGGCCGCGGCGAGGCGGCGCACGTAGGGGCCCATCTCCCGCGGGTCCTCCGCGTCCAGCTTCATCGCGGTGATCAGGAGCAGCTCCCCGCCCTCCATGTAGGGCACGGGGTCGGCGAGCTCGCTGACGTGGGCCCAGCGGACGGGGGTGTCGAGGCGGCCCTCCCCCGCCCGGACACTGAGTTTGAGGGCCGAGTGCTGGACGAGCGAGGCGAGGGTGAGCGGCATCGTTACCGGGGGCCTTAGCGGGAGGGGACGGCGGAAGGGGTCCGGCTGAAGGGCATCAGAGGGGCCGCACCCGATTTCGCCGTGTCGTATGAACGGCTCCCCTCGATTCTGCCACCTCGTACGGGTCTGTTCAGGTCGTTCCGCCGAGCCGGACCAGCAGCGGAGCCGCCCGCTCCCCTTCGATCGAGGTCAGCGACAGCACCGCGTGCCCGGGCGGTACGGCGTGCGCCAGGTCGGAGGCGGACCACCGCTCGCGCTCCACCTGGCGCACGGTGACCGCGTCGGTGGTGACGGCCTTGCCGGTGACGAGCTTGCGGAAGGCGTGGATCAGCCGGGTCAGGGGCTGGTCGGCGAAGACCGTGCGGTGGGTGACGTCGCGCGTCTCCACCCATTCGGTGCCCCAGGCCTCGGCGAAGCGCTTGCCGTCCCAGGTGGTGACCCCGGAGAAGGCCATGCGGCAGCCGACCGCGCCGAGCAGCGGCGTCCGCAGTTCCTCCGGTACGTCGTCCAGCGTGCGCAGCGTGAGCAGGACTCCCGCGTTCGCCGAGCGCAGCCGCTGTACGCCCCGGACGGTCTGCGGGGTCAGGGTGTGCGAGGCGTCGTCGAAGGCGAGGTACGCGAAGAGGGAGCGGTCGGTGCGGGCGGCCGCGGCGGCGTTGAACTGGGCGAGCAGCAGCCGGGCCAGCATCCGGGAGGCGTCGGCGTGGCCGCGCTCGGGCAGGTCGACGCGGACGCGGATCGGGTGTTCGAGGGTGCGCAGGGAGAACGGCCGGTTCTGGCCGGTGGTGTCGAAGAAGGCGGCGAAGGCGGGCCGGTCGAGCAGCGCCACCCGGTCGGCGAGGGCCGGTCCGGGATCGCCGGGGGCCCGGTGCTGCCGCTCCCGCGCGTCGAGCTCGCGCAGCATCGCGTGCTGTCCGGCCGCGGCCAGTTCCCGGCGCAGCGCGCCGAAGGCGTCGGGCAGCGGGTCGAGCAGTTCGCGCAGCTCGGGCACGGCGGGGAAGCGGCCGCGGGCGGCCTTGAACGGGCCGAGCAGCTGGGCGAGCGCGGTCGCGGCCCGGCGCACCTCGATGCCGGGGACGTCCCCGACGAAGGCTTCGGCGAGGAGGGTGGCGGCCTCGTCGGGGTCGGTGGTGCCGCCGTAGAGGTCGAGGTCGTAGACGGACTCGGGGTCGCCGACGCGGACCACGACGTCGTACGCGGCGTCCGGGCCGAGCTGGGCCCCGGCCGCGCCGACGGCGACGACCGCGGCCTGCCCGGCGAGCGCCTGGAGCGCGAGGGACTCCACGACCGGCCGCACCAGGCGCAGGGTCTTGCCGGATCCCGAGGGCCCGACGGCCAGCAGCGAGGTGCCCAGGACGCCGGGGTCCAGGGCGAGCGAGGTGCCGCGCCGGACGTAGGGGTTGCGCGGGCCGTCCTCGACGGTGCCGAGCCTCACCTGCCGGGCCAGCAGGTCGTGGCGGGCGGCGCGCACGGGCAGGTCCCGCGCCCCGGACGGGTGCACGCAGGCCCCGGCGCCCTTGTCCCGCACGGCCTCGGCGAAGGCCCGCAGCCGGGACGGGTCGACGCGCACGGAGTCCCAGGCCCGCCGGATCCGGGTGTAGTCCACGTCGTTCATCCGCCCGGCCCCGGCCTCCCCCTCGAGCCGGTCGGCGGCCTCGTGCAGGCCGGCCGCCCGCAGCTGCGGCCAGCGCGCGGGGTCCTCGGCGCCGCCGGGCTCGGGCCGGGCCGGTGCCGCGGTGTGCACGGCGCGGACGGGGCGGCTGGTGAGGATCCGGCGGCCCAGTTCGGCCCAGCGGCCGAGCCGTCCGAAGCCGGTGAGGAGGATGGCGGCGACCACGCCGTACCAGATGTACGCGGCCACCACCGAGGGGAGCGTCCCGGCCCAGGAGTCGGGGGTGAACATGTAGAGGGGCCAGAGCCAGAAGCCGCCGAGGTAGCCGTTCCACAGCAGGGACCACAGGAGCAGCCCGGCGAGCAGGGCGATCAGGGCGCCGCTGACCAGTTGGCGGGTCGGGGTCTCGTCGGGCTCCTCGGCGGCCCGCGGCACGTGTCCGTACGACCAGACGCCGGGCCCGTCCGAGGCGCGCGGGACGCGCAGCCACTCCGCCAGCGAGGGGCCGGCGGCGGGCGCGTGGGCGGGCCGGGGCGGGAGACCTGGCGGCGGGCCGGCCGGCCGGGGGATGCGCCCGGTACCGGGCGGGCGCGTCTCGTGCGTGCCGTCGGTGTCCATGAAACCCCTGCCCCCTGCCCGTTCCTGCGCTGCGCCGCTCAATGTAGTTGCCCGGCGGCGGCCGTGGGCCGTACCCGCACAGGGTTTCGCCGCGCCGTCCGACAAGATCCCTCCGCGTCCTTCCTATGGCCGTCACGGACAAGGACACGCGGGCACCACTCCCGAACGGAGCATGCAGTACCCCCTCTGCCGGGCCTAGCCTGCGGACAAAGACACAAGTGCGTCCGAAAACACCCCCCAGGAGCCCTCTATGACCGCTGTCCCGCAGGAGCGCCGCATCGTCACCGCGATCCCCGGCCCCAAGTCGCAGGAGCTGCAGGCCCGCCGCCTCGAGACGGTGGCCGGCGGCGTGGGCTCCGTGCTCCCCGTCTTCACGGCCCGCGCGGGCGGCGGCATCATCGAGGACGTCGACGGCAACCGCCTGATCGACTTCGGCTCCGGCATCGCCGTGACCTCGGTCGGCGCCTCCGCCGAGGCCGTCGTGCGCCGCGCCTCCGCGCAGCTCGCGGACTTCACCCACACCTGTTTCATGGTCACCCCCTACGAGGGCTACGTGGAGGTCTGCGAGGCCCTCGCCGAGCTGACCCCCGGTGACCATGCCAAGAAGTCGGCGCTGTTCAACTCCGGCGCCGAGGCCGTCGAGAACGCCGTCAAGATCGCCCGTTCGTACACCAAGCGCCAGGCCGTCGTCGTCTTCGACCACGGCTACCACGGCCGTACGAACCTCACGATGGCGCTGACCTCGAAGAACATGCCGTACAAGAACGGCTTCGGTCCGTTCGCCCCCGAGGTCTACCGCGTCCCGGTCGCCTACGGCTACCGCTGGCCCACCGGCGCCGAGAACTGCGGCCCCGAGGCCGCCGCCCAGGCGATCGACCAGATCACCAAGCAGATCGGCGCCGACAACGTCGCCGCGATCATCATCGAGCCGGTGCTCGGCGAGGGCGGCTTCATCGAGCCGGCGAAGGGCTTCCTCCCGGCGATCGTGAAGTTCGCCAAGGACAACGGCATCGTCTTCGTCGCCGACGAGATCCAGTCCGGCTTCTGCCGCACCGGCCAGTGGTTCGCGTGCGAGGACGAGGGCATCGTCCCCGACCTGATCACCACCGCCAAGGGCATCGCGGGCGGTCTGCCGCTCGCCGCCGTGACCGGCCGCGCCGAGATCATGGACTCCGCGCACGCGGGCGGCCTGGGCGGCACCTACGGCGGCAACCCGGTGGCCTGCGCCGGTGCGCTCGGCTCCATCGAGACCATGAAGGAGCTCGACCTCAACGCCGCGGCGAAGAAGATCGAGTCCGTCATGAAGACCCGCCTGACGGCCATGCAGGAGAAGTACGAGATCATCGGCGACATCCGCGGCCGCGGCGCCATGATCGCGATCGAGCTCGTCAAGGACCCCGCGTCCAAGACCCCGTTCCCGGAGGCGGCCGGCGCGCTCGCCAAGGCCTGCCACGCCGAGGGCCTGCTCGTCCTCACCTGCGGCACCTACGGCAACGTGCTCCGCTTCCTCCCCCCGATCGTCATCGGCGAGGACCTGCTGAACGAGGGCCTGGACATCCTCGAGGCCGCGTTCGCGGGCATCTGATCGAACAGCGGGAACAAGCGAGCGGAGCGCCCGATTTCTACCGCCGGTAACGGTCGGACGCTGTGAAGAAGGTGTGGGGGGCCGATGGCGGGTGCGCGTTCCCGCTGTCGGCCCCCCTCTCGCTGCCGTACGGTTTCTGCAGATGAGTGAAACACCCCGCTCCCGGGCAACCGAGGGCGATTCCGGTACCGGGCTTCCCCAGCGCCGTACTGGGCATGCGTTCGCGCACACTCCTCACCGATCGGACAGCCGACCGCCCCAAACCCCCCGGGGCGAGCGGCAACCCGATCCGGGCGGCCGTCCCGGAACCATCCCCCCTGTTCCGGGACGGCCGGCCACTCCTCTCCTCGCCGCCGCGCTCTGCGGCCTGCTCTTCTCCCTGATCACCTGGCAGGTGCTGGTCTCCGGCCCGCTGCTGGAGCCGGACCACGCGCTGAGCCGCGCCCTGGTCCGCACGGTCCCGGACTCCGTCACCGAGCGCCTCTCGGACCTCGGCAACGTCCCCGTCGCCGTGCCCGTCCTCGCCCTGGCCATGGCCTACGCCGCCTGGCGCGGCCGGCGCCTGGCGGCCGGGGCCGCCGCGCTGGCGATGGCCCTGGTGCCGGCCCTGGTCATCCCGTTCAAGCTGTGGACCGCCCGCCCGGGCCCCCTGGAGCCCTGGGCCGCCGGCTACTTCCCCTCGGGCCACACCGCCACCGCGGCCGTCGCCTACCTCGGCGCGGCCCTGCTCGTGCGCCCGTACACCCGCCGGGCATGGCCGACGGCCGCCGCCCTGGTCCTCACGGGGGCGACGGCCGTCGGGCTGGTGCTGCGGGGCTGGCACTGGCCGCTGGACGTGGTGGCCAGCCTGCTGATGTGCGCGCCCCTGCTGCTCGGCGTCGGGTGGGTCAGCCGGCGGACCCCGGGAAGTACGCGTCGAAGTTCCGGCTGAACTCCCATCCCCCGAAGCGGTCCCAGTTGATCGACCACGTCATCAGGCCGCGCAGGGCGGGCCAGGTGCCGTGCGTCTGGTAGGCGCCGCAGTTCGTCTTCTTCGTCAGGCAGTCCAGGGCCTTGTTCACCTCGGCGGGCGGGGTGTGGCCGTTGCCCGCGTTCGTCGTGGCCGGGAGGCCGATGGCCACCTGCTCGGGGCGCAGCGGCGGGAAGACCCGGGCGGTGTTGCCGGCGACCGGGAAGCCGGTGAGCAGCATGTCGGTCATGGCGATGTGGAAGTCGGCGCCGCCCATGGAGTGGTACTGGTTGTCCAGGCCCATGATCGGGCCCGAGTTGTAGTCCTGGACGTGGAGCAGGGTGAGGTCGTCGCGCAGGGCGTGGATGACCGGCAGGTAGGCGCCGGCGCGCGGGTCCTGGCCGCCCCACGGGCCGGAGCCGTAGAACTGGTAGCCGAGCTGGACGAAGAAGGTCTCGGGGGCCATGGTCAGGACGAAGTCCGGGCCGTACCTTGCCTTCAGGGTCTGCACGGCCGAGATCAGGTTGACGATGACGGGGGTGGTGGGCGCCCGGAAGTCGGTGTCGCCGGTGGCAAGCGAGAGGGAGTGGCCCTCGAAGTCGATGTCGAGGCCGTCGAGGCCGTACTCGTCGATGATCCTGCCGACCGAGGAGACGAAGGTGTCGCGGGCGGCCGTGGTGGCGAGCTGTACCTGGCCGTTCTGGCCGCCGATCGAGATCAGCACCTTCTTGCCCGCGGCCTGCTTGGCCTTGATGGCCGCCTTGAACTCGGCCGGGGTCTCCACGTTCGGGCACTCGGCGACCGGGCAGAGCTGGAAGCGGATGTCGCCGGAGGTCACCGAAGTCGGTTCGCCGAAGGCGAGGTTGACGACGTCCCAGGAGGCGGGCACGTCCGCCATCCGCACGTAGCCGGAGCCGTTGGCGAAGCTCGCGTGCAGGTAGCCGACCAGCGCGTGCGCGGGCAGGCCGCCACCGCCGCCACCGCCACCGCTCGTCGTGGTCACGGAGACGGGCGCGCTCTTCGGGGACTCGCCCGCCGCGTTCACCGCGCTGACCCGGAAGGTGTAGGTCGTGGACGCGGCGAGGCCGGTCACGCCCGCCGAGGCGGAGGGGACGGACACGGGCGCCGCGCCATCCCGGTGGACGGTGTACGAGGTGGCACCGGGCACCGAGGACCAGGACAGGGAGACCGAGGTCGACGAGGTGGCGCTCGCGCTCAGGCCGGTGGGGGCGGCCGGGGGCTGGGGCTGGCCGGGGCCGCCGGGGTCGGGGCCGACCAGGGTGAGGTCGTCGGTGAAGTGGGCGGGCTGGCCGTACCAGCCGTGCGTGTACACCGTCACGGAGGTGGTCGACGGGCCGGTGCGGAAGCCGGTCGTCAGCTGCTTCCAGGCGCCCGGGGTCTGGGTCCAGGTGGACACGTCCGTGGTGCCGGTGCCGGTCACGCCGAGGTACACGTACGCGCCCTGCACCCAGGCGGCCAGCGTGTAGGCGGAGTCGGGCTTGACGGTGACGGTCTGGGCGCAGCGGGCGTTGTCCTGTCCGGCCGGGGTGGCCTTGAGGGCCGAACTCCCGCCGTGCGCCGGGGTGGTGACGGTCGTTCCGCTGCCCGCCGAGCAGCTCCAGCCGTCGAGGCCGGCCTCGAAGCCGCCGTTGCGTACGAGGTCGGCGTCGGCCGCGGCGGCCGGCGGGCCCGCGGCGAGGAAGCCGGCCGCCGCCAGGGCGGCGGCCGTGAGGAGGGACCAGGCTCTGCGCACAACTGCCTCCGGGACATGGGGGGATGGAGGGGATCTGGGGGCGCTTCCCGGCAGTGGCCGGGGGCGCCCAAGATGGTCCAGACCAATACCCTTGTCAAGGCTTCCGTCCCTCCTGCGCCACCACGCGCGCGGCCGCCTCGTGCATCGCGAGCTCCAGCACGGCCGGATCGGTGAGCGTCCCCTGCCCGTCGGGGAGCACCAGCCAGCGCACCCCGCCGGTCACCCGGCCGGGGTACGGGACCACGATCCAGCTGCCGCGGCCCGCTCCCCGTACGCCCGTGCCGATCCAGCGGGACGCCGTGCCCGGGGGCACGAAGAAGCCCGTCCTGGAGTCGCCGAAGTCGGCGAGCACCGGGCCGGGCCGTTCGATGATCAGGTTCAGTACGTCGAGGGTGGCCTGCCCCAGCTCCCCGGGCAGGATCAGCACGTCCCAGCGCCGGCCGGCGGGCAGGAGGACCACCCCGAGGGGGTTGCGCTCCCATTCCCACCGGCTGGCGTCGGGATCCGGCGCCACCGATACGAGCCATTCCACTGCCGTCTTGTCCCCCGGGGTCGTCATCGCCCGGCCTCCGTTCGTCTCGTGCGGTGAAGGGTTCTCACCGGGAGAGAGCGCGGCCGGGCGCGGCTATGACGCGGGTTCCGTTACTCCGTGGTGGTGAAGCAGGTCACACGGCGGGCGGGCGGTGGCGGGTCAGCTGTCGAAACCGAGGCCGAACCGGTCGAGCGTGCGCAGCCAGAGGTTGCGGTGCCCGCCGTGGCTGTCGGCGCGGGCCAGCGACCACTTGGTGAGGGTGATCCCGGTCCAGGCGAAGGGCTCGGGCGGGAACGGCATCGGCTTGGACTTCACCATCTCCAGCCGGGTGCGCTCGGTGGACAGCCCGTCGAGCAGGTCCAGCATCACGTCCGCGCCGAAGCGGGTGGCGCCCACGCCGAGCCCGGTGTAGCCGGCGGCGTAGGCCACCTTCCCGGAGTGCGCGGTGCCGAAGAAGGCCGAGAAGCGCGAGCAGGTGTCGATCGCCCCGCCCCAGGCGTGGCTGAACCGGAGGCCCTCCAGCTGCGGGAAGGCGGTGAAGAAGTGCTCCGCGAGCTTGAGGTAGGTCTCGGGGCGGTGGTCGTACTCGGAGTCGAGCTTCCCGCGGTAGGGGTAGATCGCGTCGTAGCCGCCCCACAGGATCCGGTGGTCCTTGGTGATCCGGAAGTAGTGGAACTGGTTCGCGCTGTCGCCCAGGCCCTGCCGGTTCTTCCAGCCGATGGCGGCGAGCTGGGCCTCGTCGAGCGGCTCGCTCATCAGCGCGTAGTCGTAGACCGGCACGGTGAACGGGCGGATGCGGCGCACCAGCGAGGGGAAGATGTTGGTGCCCAGGGCGACCCGGCGCGCCAGGATCGTGCCGTACGGGGTCTGGACGGTCATCCCCCGGCCCGCCGAGGCCATCTTCAGGCCGCGGGTGTTCTCGTAGATCCGCACCCCGAGGTCCAGGCAGGCATGCTTGAGGCCCCATGCGAGCTTGGCCGGGTTGAGCATGGCGACGCCGTCGCGGTCCCAGAGGCCGGCGAGGAAGGTCGGGGAGTCGACCTCGGCGCGCAGGGCCTCGCCGTCGAGCCATTCGCTGCGGCCGGCGAGACCGAGCCGCTGGGCCTCCTCGTGGAGTTCCCGCAGCTCCTCGACCTGGTGGGGCTCGGTGGCGACGTCGATCTCACCGGTGCGCTCGAAGTCGCAGTCGATGCCGTAGCGGGCGACGGCCTCCTCGATGGCGTCGAGGTTGCGGGCGCCCAGCTCCTCCAGCTTGGCGAGCTCGCCGGGCCAGCGGGCCAGCCCGTTGCCGAGCCCGTGGGTGAGGGAGGCGGCGCAGAAGCCGCCGTTGCGGCCGGAGGCGGCCCAGCCCGCCTCCTTGCTCTCGATCAGGACCACGTCCCGGCCGGGGTCGCGCTCCTTGGCGAGCAGCGCGGTCCACAGCCCGCTGTAGCCGCCGCCGACGACGAGCAGGTCGCAGCGCTCGTCGGTGGTGAGCGCCGGCTGCGCGGCGGGCTTGCCGGGGTCGTCCAGCCAGTACGAGACGGGCTTGGCTCCGGAAAGGGATTTCGCAACACTACGCATGGCGACTGGGGCCATGGCTTCCAACTCCCTACAGGGGTCTACTTCGGTTGTGCCTTCTTGCGGCGGTTGCCGACCATCTGGCCGACGAGGACCACCAGTACGGCGATGACGAACATCGCCGTGCCGATGACGTTGATCTGCACGGGCGTACCGCGCTGGGCCGATCCCCACACGAACATGGGGAAGGTGACGGTGTTGCCCGAGTTGAAGTTGGTGATGATGAAGTCGTCGAAGGAGAGCGCGAAGGAGAGCAGCGCTCCCGCCGCGATACCGGGTGCGGCGATCGGCAGGGTGACCCGTACGAAGGTCTGCACCGGGCCGGCGTAGAGGTCGCGGGCGGCCTCCTCCAGCCGCGGGTCCATCGACAGGACGCGTGCCTTGACGGCGGCGACGACGAAGCTGAGGCAGAACATGACGTGGGCGATCAGGATCGTCCAGAAGCCCAGCTGGATGCCCATGTTGAGGAAGAGCGCGAGCAGCGAGGCCGCCATCACGATCTCGGGCATGGCCATGGGCAGGAAGATCAGCGAGTTGACCGCGCCGCGCGCCCGGAAGCGGTAGCGGACGAGCGCGAAGGCGATCGCGGTGCCCAGGGCGGTGGCGCCTATGGTGGCCCACAGGGCGATCTGGAGCGAGAGCGAGAGGGAGCCGCACAGGTCGGCGACCCCGCAGGGGTCCTTCCACGCGTCGAGCGAGAACTCCTGCCAGGCGTAGTTGAACCGCCCGGTGGGGTTGTTGAAGGAGAAGACCGTCACGACCACGTTCGGCAGGATCATGTAGGCGAGCGTGCCGAGACCGGCGATCACTACGAGATTGCGGCGAAGCCAACGCATCAGACCAGGTCCTCCGTCCCCGCTCGGCGGATGTAGATGGTGACCATGATCAGCACAATGGCCATGAGGATGAAGGACAGCGCGGCCGCCGTCGGATAGTCCAGGATCCGCAGGTACTGCGACTGGATGACGTTGCCGATCATCCGGGTGTCCGTGGAGCCGAGCAGTTCGGCGTTGACGTAGTCGCCGCTCGCCGGGATGAAGGTGAGCAGGGTCCCGGAGACCACACCCGGCATGGACAGCGGGAAGGTCACCTTCCGGAAGACCGTCGCGGGGCGGGCGTACAGGTCCCCGGCCGCCTCGTGGAGGCGGGTGTCGATGCGCTCCAGCGAGGAGTACAGCGGCAGGATCATGAAGGGGAGGAAGTTGTACGTCAGACCGCAGACGACCGCGAGGGGCGTGGCCAGGACCCGGTCGCCCTGGGTGAGGCCGAGCCAGCTGGTCACGTCGAGGAAGCCGACGTTGTTGAGGACGGCGACCACCGGTCCGCCGTCGGCCAGGATCGTCTTCCAGGCGAGGGTGCGGATCAGGAAGCTGGTGAAGAACGGCGCGATGACCAGGACCAGCAGCAGGTTGCGCCAGCGGCCCGCCTTGAACGCGATCAGGTAGGCCAGCGGGTATCCCAGCAGCAGGCACAGCACGGTGGCGGTGCCCGCGTAGAGCAGGGAGCGCAGGAACTGCGGGTAGTACTCGGTGAAGGCGTCCCAGTAGGTCTGGAAGTGCCAGGTGACCTGGAAGCCCTCTTCGAGCGAGCCGGTCTGCACCGAGGTGGAGGCCTGGTAGACCATCGGCAGCACGAAGAACACCAGCAGCCACAGGATGCCGGGGAGCAGCAGCCAGTACGGGATGAGCCGCTTGCGCAGCGACGCCTGGTGCACCGGGGGTTCGGCGGGGGCGGGCGCCTGGGGCGGCGCTGTTTCCACGGCGGGCCCGGTCACGCGGACTCCTCGACCGTCTCGATGCCCGCGTCGCCCATCGTCCCTGCAAGCATGGACTGGGCGGCGTCGAGGCCGAAGGTGTGCTCCGGGTTCCAGTGCAGGATCACCTCGGCGCCGGGCACGAGGCGGCCGTCCCGCTCGATGTTCTGGGCGTACACCTCCAGCTCGGGGCAGACCTGGCTGTCGATGACGTACTGGGTGGAGACGCCGATGAAGGAGGAGTCCGCGATCCGGCCCGGGACCTTGTTGCGGCCGGCCGCGATGGTGTGCTCCTCGTCGGCGTGCACCAGGGAGATCTTCTCCGGGCGCACCCCGACCAGCAGCTTGCCGCCGCCGCGCGGGGTGGTGGCGCAGCGGGCCGCGGGCAGCCGCAGCTTCGTGCCGGAGGCGGAGACGACCACCTCGGAGCCGGCGGACTCCACCGAGGCCTCGATGAGGTTGGAGGTGCCGAGGAAGTTGGCGACGAAGGTGGTGCCCGGGTTCTCGTACAGCTCGGCGGGTGCGCCCAGCTGTACGACGCGGCCGCCGTTCATCACGGCGACCGTGTCGGCCATCGTCATGGCCTCCTCCTGGTCGTGCGTGACGTGCACGAAGGTGATGCCGACCTCGGTCTGGATGCGCTTGAGCTCCAGCTGCATCTGCCGGCGCAGCTTGAGGTCGAGGGCGCCGAGCGGCTCGTCGAGGAGGAGCACCTGCGGGTGGTTGATCAGGGCGCGGGCGACGGCCACGCGCTGCTGCTGGCCGCCGGAGAGCTGGTGCGGCTTGCGCTGGGCGAACTGGCCGAGCTGGACCAGCTCCAGCATGTCGTCGACCTGCTTCTTGACCGACTTGATGCCGCGGCGGCGCAGGCCGAAGGCGACGTTCTCGTAGATGTTCAGGTGCGGGAAGAGGGCGTAGCTCTGGAAGACCGTGTTGACCGGGCGCTTGTACGGCGGCAGGTCGGTGACCTCCCGGTCGCCGAGGCTGACCGTGCCGGTGGAGGGCTCCTCCAGGCCGGCGATCATGCGCAGAGTGGTGGTCTTCCCGCAGCCCGAGGCGCCGAGCAGGGCGAAGAAGGAGCCCTGGGGAATGGTGAGATCCAGCGGGTGCACGGCGGTGAAGGTGCCGTAGTGCTTGCTGATCCCGGCGAGGCGGACGTCGCCGCCCGCGGTCTTCTCAGTCATGGGTGGGTCCCGGGGTTGGGTGGGGGAAGGGTCAAGGGGGGCTGGGCCGGGAGGAGCCGGCCGGGGTGCGGTCGCCGGGGCCGTCCGGTGGCCCGTGCCCCGGTGCGCCGCGGCCCGCCGCGGGGCGTCAGGCTCCGATGAGCTTGGCGAACTTCTCCTCGTACGCCGTCTCTTCTTCGCTGGTCAGGGAGCGGAAGGCGTGGGCCTTCGCGGACATGGCCTTGTCCGGGACGATCAGCGGGTTGTCCGCGAGTGCGGGGTCGATCTTGGCGAGCTCGTCCTTGACGCCCTCGACCGGGCAGACGTAGCTGATGAACGCGGCCAGCTGGGCGGCGACCGGGGGCTCGTAGTAGTAGTCGATGAGCTTCTCCGCGTTGGCCTTGTGCCGGGCCTTGGCGGGGACCAGCAGGTTGTCGCTGGAGGTGATGTAGCCGGGGGCGGGGATGGCGTACTGGATGTCCGGGTTGCCCGCCTGGAGCTGGATGACGTCGCCGGCCCAGGCCAGACAGGCGGCGAGGTCGCCCTTGTCGAGGTCCGCGGTGTAGTCGTTGCCGGTGAAGCGGCGGATCTGCTTCGAGTCCACGCCCTTCTGCAGGCGGCCGATCGCGCCGTCGAAGTCGGCGGTGGTGAAGTTCGCCGGGTCCTTGCCCTGGTCGAGCAGGGTCATGCCCACGCTGTCGCGCATCTCGGTGAGGAAGCCGACCCGGCCCTTGAGGGTGGGGTCGTCCAGCATCTGCGTGACGGAGTCGACCTTCTTCCCGTCGGTGGCCTTGGCGTTGTAGGCGATGACCGTGTCGATGCCGGTCCACGGGTAGCTGTAGGCGCGGCCCGGGTCCCAGTCGGGGCTGCGGAACTGCGGGATCAGGTTGGCGTAGGCGTGCGGCAGGTGGGAGGGGTCCAGCCGCTGCGCCCAGCCGAGGCGGATGATGCGCGCGGCGAGCCAGTCCGTGACGACGATCAGGTCGCGGCCGGTGTCCTGGCCGGCGGCGAGCTGCGGGCGGATCTTGCCGAAGAACTCGACGTTGTCGTTGATGTCCTCGGTGTACTTGACCTCGATCCCGGTCCGCTTGGTGAACTCCTCCAGGGTGGGCCGGGTCTTCTCGTCGTCGCTGGTGTCCATGTACTCGGTCCAGTTGGAGAAGTTGATCTCCTTCTCCTGCGCCGAGTGGTCGTCGGACGCGACGGCCGAGTCGCCCTCGCGCTTGGCGGGCGGGATGCCGCACCCGGCGAGGGTGGACAGGCCCGCGAGGGTGAGCGCTCCGACTCCGGAGGCGCGCAGCAGCGAGCGGCGGGTGAGGGCGCCGCGCCCGCTGGTGAGGCTGCGCCGCATCGCGGCGAGTTGCGCCGCCGAGAGGCGGTCGGGCTCGAACTGCTCCATGCGCTGTGCCCTTTCGGGAGGTGTACCGCTGGTCGGGCGGTGGTTGGCACGCGGCGGCAGCCGCAAATGGTTACGGTCGGTCCCCGAAGATCGTGCGGTGCCAGTCCTTCGCGGCCACCGCGGTGTTGTCGTACATCACGTGCTTGACCTGCGTGTACTCCTCGAAGGAGTAGGCGGACATGTCCTTTCCGAAACCGCTGGCCTTGTAGCCGCCGTGGGGCATCTCGCTGATGATCGGGATGTGGTCGTTGACCCAGACGCAGCCCGCCTTGATCTCGCGGGTGGCACGGTTCGCGCGGTAGACGTCGCGGCTCCAGGCGGAGGCGGCGAGCCCGTACGGGGTGTCGTTGGCCAGCGCGATGCCCTCGTCGTCGGTGTCGAAGGGCAGGACGACGAGGACCGGGCCGAAGATCTCGGACTGGACCACCTCGCTGTCCTGGGCGGCTCCGGAGATGAGGGTGGGCCGGTAGTAGGCCCCATCGGCGAGCTCGCCCCCGGGGATCTCGCCGCCGGTGACGACGGTGGCGTAGGCACGGGCCCGCTCGACGAAGCCGGCGACCCGGTCGCGCTGGGCGTGGGAGACCAGCGGGCCGAGGTCGGTGTCGGACGCGAAGGGGTCGCCGACGCGGACGGTCTCCATCAGCTCGGCGACGCGGGCGACGAAGGCGTCGTGGAGGGGGCGCTGGACGTAGGCACGGGTGGCGGCGGTGCAGTCCTGGCCGGTGTTGATGAGGGAGGCGGCGACGGCGCCGTGCGCGGCGGCCTCCAGGTCGGCGTCGTCGAAGACGAGGAAGGGGGCCTTGCCGCCGAGCTCCAGGTGGAGCCGCTTGACGGTGGCGGTGGCGATCTCGGCGACGCGCTTGCCGACGGCGGTGGAGCCGGTGAAGGAGGTCATGACCACGTCGGGGTGGCCGACGAGGTGCTCGCCGGCCTCCCGGCCGGCGCCGGTGACGATGTTGACCACGCCGTCGGGCAGGCCCGCCTCCTTGGCGGCCTGCGCGAACATCAGGGAGGTCAGCGGGGTGAGCTCGGCGGGCTTGAGGACGATCGTGTTGCCCGCGGCGATGGCCGGGAGGATCTTCCAGGCGGCCATCTGGAGCGGATAGTTCCAGGGGGCGATGGAGCCCACCACGCCGATGGCCTCGCGGCGTACGTAGGAGGTGTGGTCTCCGGAGTACTCGGCGGCGGCCTGTCCCTGGAGGTGGCGCGCGGCCCCCGCGAAGAAGGCGGTGTTGTCGACGGTCCCGGGGACGTCGAACTCCGTGGACAGCTTGATCGGCTTCCCGCACTGGAGGGACTCGGCGTACGCGAAGTCCTCGGCCTGCTCGGCCAGGACGGCGGCGAGCCGGTGCAGGGCGTCCGACCGCTCCGCGGGGGTGGCGGCCGACCAGCCCGGGAAGGCCCTCTTGGCGGCGGCGACGGCCTCGTCCACGTCCGCCGTGCTCGCGAGTTCGTAGGTGAGGACCTCGTCCCCGGTGGCCGGGTCGACCACGGTGTGTGACCGGCCCGAGGTGCCGGACCTGAGCTGTCCGTCGATGTACTGCGCGCCGTCTGCGAAGCGGTCCTTGACCTGGAAGCGGTTGCCCATCACGCTCTCACGCTCTCCGTAGCTACAGTTCGAGCTACAGCTCGAATTGAGTGCCGATCCTGGCAGAGGAGACTCCCCTGTCCAAGTGATTCCGTTGTTGCCTTTTGATTACGCGACGGATTCGGTCGACCAAGTGTCGAGGCACGCCCGAAATCCCGTACGAGTTGTCCGTGGCGACTGTCAGACTCGCGTGCATGGAGATGATCGACAAGCTGATCAAGCAGGTCAGCCGTGGTGAGCGAGTGAAGTTCCTGCCGTTCTGGGGACACCGCCCGCGGCCGGACGGCAGCCTGGGCCCGAGCTGCCTGAGCCAGTGGTGGCCGGCCGAGTTCACTGTGGGTGATGTCCGGTACGCAACCGCCGAGCACTGGATGATGGCCGGGAAGGCCCGTCTCTTCGAGGACGCCGACGCGGAGCGGGCGGCCCTCGCGGCCCCTACCCCGGCCCAGGCGAAGAACGCCGGACGGCTCGTGCGCGGCTTCGACGACGCCGTGTGGGAGCGGGAGCGCTTCGCCCTGGTGGTGGAGGGCAGCGTGCACAAGTTCGACTCCGACCCGGCGCTGCGCTCCTACCTGCTGTCCACCGGGGACCGGGTGCTGGTCGAGGCGAGCCCCCTGGACCGGATCTGGGGCATCGGCCTGGCCGCCGACGACGAACGCGCCCTGGACCCGGCCCGCTGGCAGGGCCTGAACCTGCTGGGCTTCGCCCTGATGGAGGCACGCGAACGGCTGCGGCGCAGCTGAGCGGCAATTGCGTGGCTGATCGGTAATTGCGTGGCGGAGCGCCCGGCCCGCCGCCTAACGTGATCCTCGTCCAGGTGCGCAGGCGAGACATACTTCCACTGTTAATGGGGCGGCCGCGGGTTCGAGTCCCGTCACCGGCTTCGGGCCGGTGTAGCTCAGTCGGTAGAGCACCACGTGGTTTCGCCGAACTCGATCTCTGGACACCTACGTCACGCACCTCCCGGTGCGCGGGCAGCGGCTCCTTCTTTTCCGAAGACACCAGGCCGCCGCCCCTTCGATCTCGGGAGGCACGCGTGGGGGATGCCCGGTGCGCAGGCGACGGCTACTTCCGGGACCCGGAGGTCGTGGGTTCGAATCCCACCCGGCCCGTCACCCGCGAGGGAACGGGCCGGTGGAGCAGCGCGGTAGCTCGCCGGGCATAAAGTCCGCCGCCGACTTCTGATCTCGGGCATCCCCCACGTCACGCCTCCCCCGCTTTGCTTTGAATTCGGGGGGATTCACATGGCTCGATTCAACCTGCGCCGAGCGCCCAAGTCCGCGCCCGCCGCGCCCACTTCGCCCGTCCGCTCCGCCGGCCGCGCCCGCACCCGCGAGGGCGGGCCGGGCCACCTGCGCGACCCGCGCTCCGAACTGTTCCTGCTGGCGGTCGCCAACTTCGTGACCCAGCGCACCGCGTACGAGAGCGGCGAGGCCCGCGACGACCGCTTCGCGGCCCTGGTGCGGCGGCTCGCGGTCGAGGACCCCGCGTGGACGGCCGGCCTCCTGGGCTGGCTCCGCGGGGAGGCCAACATGCGCACGGCCTCGCTCGTCGGCGCGGCCGAGTATGTGAAGGCACGCCTCGACGCGGCTGCCGCCGACGGGCCTTCGAACCGACGGGTCGTGGACTCCGTACTGCGGCGCGCGGACGAGCCCGGCGAGCTGCTGGCCTACTGGACGGCGACGTACGGGCGGAACGTGCCCAAGCCCGTGAAGCGCGGCATCGCCGACGCCGTGCGCCGGCTCTACTCCGGCAGCTCGCTGCTGAAGTACGACACCGACTCCAAGGGCTACCGCTTCGGCGACGTCCTCAACCTCGTGCACGCCTCCCCCGACCCGGCCAAGCCCTGGCAGGGCGAGCTGTTCCGCTACGCCCTGGACCGCCGGCACCACCCGGAGGAGGCCGAGGTCCCGGCCGGCGACCGTACCCTCGCCGCGCACCGGGCACTGATGGCGCTCCCGGTGTCCGAGCGGCGCGGTGTGGTCACCGCGCCCGACGGCGCCGAGCGGCTCGCGCGGGCCGGCATGACCTGGGAGGCGCTGGCCGGCTGGCTGCAGGGGCCCATGGACGCGGCCGCCTGGGAGGCGGTCATCCCCTCCATGGGCGCGATGGCCCTGCTGCGCAACCTGCGCAACTTCGACCAGGCCGGTGTCTCGGACGAGGTGGCCGCGGCCGTCGCGGCGAAGGTCTCGGATCCCGAAACCGTCGCCCGGGCGCGGCAGTTCCCCTTCCGCTATCTGGCCGCCCACCAGCACGCGCCCTCGCTGCGCTGGGCGTATCCGCTGGAGCGGGCGCTCGGCCACTCGCTGGCCAACGTGCCTTCGCTGCCCGGGCGGACGCTGGTCCTGGTGGACCGGTCCGGCTCCATGTGGTCCCCGCTCTCGGACCGCTCGCAGCTCAACCGGGCCGACGCGGCCGCCGTGTTCGGGGCGGCGCTCGCGCTGCGCGCCGAGCGGGCGGACCTGGTGCAGTTCGGCACGACCAGCGCGGTGGTCCCCTACGGTCCCGGCGAGTCCGTGCTGAAGGTGCTGGAGCGGTTCGGGCACCTCGGAGGCACCTATACGGCCAAGGCCGTCAAGGAGCACTACCGCGGCCACGACCGGGTGCTGATCGTCACCGACGAGCAGGCCGCCTCGTACGGCTACGGCGGCGACCCGACGGCGGAGGTTCCGCAGACGGTGCCCGTGTACACCTGGAACCTGGCGGGCTACCGGGTGGGCCACGCGCCGTCCGGCTCCGCGAACCGGCACACCTTCGGCGGGCTCAGCGACGCGGCCTTCCGCATGGTGTCCCTGATCGAGCGCGGCCAGGACGCCGACTGGCCCTGGGAGTCCGGCGCCTGAGCTCCGGGCCTGAGCCCGGGGCTCATATCTTCTCGCGCTCCCGGGAGTCCGAATACGGGCTGTCGAAGCGGGAGTCGCCGCTCCAGTCGCCGTCCAGGAACGGGGCGAACATGGCCAGCAGCATCAGGGCGCCCAGCACGATGCCGATCGCCCCGAGGATGATGCCGGCCAGCGCCATCCCGCCGTTGTCGGCCTCGCCGCGGTTGGCCTTGCCCTTGCCGAGGGCGCCGAAGACGACCGCACCGATGCCGAGCCCGATGGCGAGGACGCTGGTGATGCAGCCGACGACGGACAGGATGCCGAGGACGAGGGCGGTGACGCCGAAGCCGTTGCTCTGAGGCGTCGCGTACAGCGGGTATCCGGAGGTGCTCGGATATCCGGACGGGCCGCCCGGGTACCCGGGGTATCCGGGCACGGCCTGGTAGCCCGTGTCCCCCGGGTATCCGTACCCCGGCACGGCGGACGGGGCGGCGGGATATCCGTAGCCGCCCGGGTCCGGCTGGGCCGGATACCCGTACGCGGGCGGCACGCCGGGTGTCGGGGCCGGCGCCGGAGCGGACTGCGGGGCGGCGGGCTGCAGGGCGGGCTGCGGGGCGGCGGGCTGCGGCGCTCCGGCCCCCGGCATCCCGGCGACCGTCTGCTGGTCGTGCACGGACGGCGGGCCCTGTACTCCCGGCGCGGCCTGCTGCTTGCCCAGGTCCACGGCCGGCCGCTCCGGCGGCGCCCACGGATCCCTCGGCTCAGGGCTCTGGTCGGTCATGCGGCGCCCCCCTCTCGTACGGCCATGCTAAGCGCTGCCACCGACAGTCACGGGGGTGCCTACGATGAAGGCCGACCTGACCGCACGCGCGTCCTCCCGGAGGCACCTTCATGACCGACCTGCACCCCTTCATCGCGGGGCTGCCCAAGGCGGAACTCCACGTCCACCACGTCGGCTCGGCGTCCCCGCGCATCGTGGCCGAGCTCGCCTCCCGGCACCCCGACTCGAAGGTCCCGACCGATCCCGAGGCGCTCGCCGACTACTTCACCTTCACCGACTTCGCGCACTTCATCGAGGTCTACCTGTCGGTCGTGGACCTCGTCCGCACCCCCGACGACGTACGCCACCTCACCTTCGAGGTGGCCCGCGACATGGCCCGGCAGAACATCCGCTACGCCGAACTCACCATCACCCCCTACTCCTCCACCCGCCGCGGCATCGAGGAGAAGGCCTTCATGGAGGCCATCGAGGACGCCCGCAAGGCCGCCGAGGCCGAGCTCGGCGTCATCCTGCGCTGGTGCTTCGACATCCCGGGCGAGGCCGGCCTGGAGGCCGCCGCCGAGACCGCCCGGCTCGCCGTCGACCTGCGCCCCGAGGGCCTGGTCTCCTTCGGCCTGGGCGGCCCCGAGATCGGCGTGCCGCGCCCCCAGTTCAAGCCGTACTTCGACCGGGCCCGCGCCGCCGGCCTGCACAGCGTGCCGCACGCCGGCGAGACCACCGGCCCCGAGACGGTGTGGGACGCCATCCGCGAGCTGGGCGCCGAGCGCATCGGCCACGGCACCAGCTCCACCCAGGACCCGGAGCTGCTCGCCTACCTGGCCGAGCACCGCATCGCGATGGAGGTCTGCCCGACCTCCAACATCGCCACCCGCGCGGTGACCGACCTGGACCTGCACCCCGTCAAGGAGATGGTGGCCGCGGGCGTCCTCGTCACCATCAACAGCGACGACCCGCCGATGTTCGGCTCCGACCTGAACAACGAGTACGCGGTGGCGGCGCGCCTCCTCGACCTCGACGAGCGCGGTCTGGCCCAGCTCGCCAAGAACGCCGTCGAGGCCTCCTTCCTCGACGAGGCCGGCAAGGCGCGGCTCACCGCGGAGATCGACGCGTACACGGCCGAATGGCTCGCGCGCTGAGGTCCCGCCGGACGCGCCGGCCCCTGAGAATGGGGCCATGCGCACCCTGACTGCCGTCGGCCACCGCGGCGATCCCTACCGTGTCCGTGAGAACACCCTGGCCTCGATCCGCTCCGCGTTCGCGCGCGGGGCGGACGCGGTCGAGATCGACGTACGGCTGACCCGCGACGGGGTGCCGGTCCTGCTCCACGACGAGACGCTGGACCGGCTGTGGGGCCATGACGTGCGGCTCGACGCCGTCACGGCCCCGCAGCTCAAGGAGCTGACCGGGGGCGGGGTGCCGACGCTGCGCGAGGCGGTGCTGGCGGCGGGGGCGGGACGGCTGATGATCGACCTGCCGGGTGCCTCGTACGAGGCGGTACGGACGGTCGTGGGCCAGGTCCGCGAGTGCGGGGCGCGCGAGCGCACCTTCTACTGCGCCGGCCCGAACACCATGCTGGCGGTCCGCGCCGCCGATCCGGGCGCGGAGATCGCGCTCACCTGGACCACGCTGTCCCCGCCGCGCCGGGTGCTGATCGACGCGGTGACCCCGCGCTGGCTCAACTACCGCTTCGGCCTGGTGAGCCGGGAGCTGACGGACGCGCTGCACCGGGACGGCCTGCTGGTGTCGGCCTGGACCGCGGACACCCAGCGGACGATGCGGTCGCTCGTCAGGGCCGGCGTCGACTCGATCACCACGAACCGCGTGGACGCGCTGACCGCCGTGCGGTCCCGCCTCGGCGTACCTGCCGTGCCGCGCTGAACACCCGCCCGCCCACGATGGTCCCGGCCCGGCTCAGACGGCGGCCGGGGCCGGCGCCGCGGGCACGGGCGCCGCGGGCGCGGCGGAAGCGGCGGCCTGCAGGGCTTCCAGGCGCTTGATCATGCGGCGCAGGAGCAGCAGGGGGATCACTCCGAAGACGCCGAAGGCCATGTCGATGACGGACCACCAGACGGGGATCCCCCGGATCGGGCCGCAGATCAGGGCCAGGGGGATCACGCCGGCGCAGGCGATCATCCCCGCTTCGACGATCCAGATGTTGCGGACCGGGTCGCGGTACACGCCGTAGAAGAAGACGGCGATGACGAGGTGGGCGAAGGCCAGCCAGTCGGTGCCGTACAGCAGGAAGGGGTACTCGGAGTCGGCCTGCTCCAGGCCGTCGCCGACGCGCCGCAACCAGTCGTTCTCCACCAGGGCGTTGGCCCAGCGGAGTTCGCTGACCAGGGGGAAGGCGGTGAGGCCGCTGAGCACGAGGCAGACGAGGAACAGGGTCAACCAGGCACGGATCCGCCGCTGAAGGGCGCTTCTCTCGCTCATGGGAAGAAGCCTACGCAGGTTTCTGAACACGTTCAAGCGATTGCCTGAACGTGTTCAATTCAGCGTGGGCGGCGGTCAGAGTCCGACGATCGCGTTCCAGCGCCTGGCGAACTGGCGGCGTTCGGCCGAGGAGATGTCCCGGGCGACGACCAGCCGCTCGCGCATCTCGTCGTCGGGGAAGATCAGCGGGTTCTCGGCCAGTTCGGCGGTCTCCGCGTCGTCGGAGGCGGCCAGGACCTCGCGGGCGGCCGGGACGGGGCAGACGTAGTTGACGGAGGCGGCGAGCTCCGCGGCCACCTCGGGGTCGTAGTAGTGGTCGATCAGGGCCTCGGCATTGGCCTTGTGCCGGGCCAGGTTGGGCACGAGCAGGCTCTCCGCCCAGAGTTCGGCCCCCTCCTCCGGGACCACGAACTCGATGTCGGGGTTGTCCGCCTGGAGCTGGATGGCGTCGCCCGAGTAGGCCTGGCACGCCAGGACGTCGCCCTTGCTCAGGTCGGAGGTGTAGTCGTTGCCGGTGAAGCGGCGGATGTGCTTCTTCCTCACCATGCTCTCGACCCGGTCGCACATCCGGTGGAAGTCGGACTCCGTCCAGCGGGTGACGTCCACCCCGTCGCCCTGCATCAGGAGGGCGAAGGACTCGTCGAGGCCGGAGAAGAGGGTGACCCGGCCCGCGAGGTCCGGCTGCCAGAGGTCCTTGACGGACCTGATCTCCCGGCCCAGGGCCTTGCGGTTGTAGGCGATGCCGGTGATCCCCGACTGCCAGGGGACGGTGTGCAGCCGGCCCTCGTCGAAGGCGGGGGACCGCAGTTGGGGGTCCAGGTAGCGGTCCACGTTGGACTGCGCCGAGCGGTCCATCTTCTGGGCCCAGCCGAGGTGGACGAAGCGGGCCGCCATCCAGTCGCTGACCACCACCAGGTCGTGGCCCGTCTCCTGGTGGTTCATCAGGGCGGGGCTGACCTTGCCGAAGAACTCGTCGTTGTCGTTGATCTCCTCGGAGTACAGGACCTCGATGCCCGTCCGCTCCGAGAAGGCGTCCAGCGTCGGCCGGCGCTCCTCGTCCTCCTCGTCGGTGTCGATGTACAGCGGCCAGTTGGAGAAGGAGAGGGTCCGGTCGCGCTCGGACCGGTCGAGCCCTTCACGCCGGCCCTCGGGGACGTAGGCGGCGGGCACTCCGCAGCCGGCGAGGGCGGCCAGCAGGCCCGTGGCACCGAGGCCGCGCAGTGCGGCGCGGCGGGAGAAGGCGAGTTGAGGCATGGCCTCAGCGTCGGGGAAACGCGAAGGGGCGGGCAATAGACATGTTGTCTACCGCCCGCCCCGTCAACGGCGTGCTCTGACCGATGCGGCCCGTCAGCCGTCGAGCGAGGTCATCACGTGCTTGATGCGCGTGTAGTCCTCGAAGCCGTAGGCGGAGAGGTCCTTGCCGTAGCCGGACTTCTTGAAGCCGCCGTGCGGCATCTCGGCGACGAGCGGGATGTGGGTGTTGATCCACACGCAGCCGAAGTCGAGGTTCTTGGACATCCGCATCGCGCGGCCGTGGTCCTTGGTCCACACGGAGGAGGCGAGGGCGAACTCGACGCCGTTCGCGTACGCCACGGCCTGGGCCTCGTCCGTGAAGGACTGGACGGTGATGACGGGCCCGAAGACCTCGTTCTGGATGATCTCGTCGTCCTGCTTGAGGCCCGAGACCACGGTCGGGGCGTAGAAGTAGCCCTTCTCGCCGACCTGGTGGCCGCCCGCCTCGACCTTGGCGTGGGCGGGGAGGCGCTCGATGAAGCCCGCGACCTGCTTGAGCTGGTTCGGGTTGTTCAGCGGGCCGTAGAGCACGTCCTCGTCGTCCGGCTGGCCGGTCTTGGTGTCGGCGGCGGCCTTGGCGAGCGCGGCGACGAACTCGTCGTGGATCGACTGGTGGACGAGCACGCGGGTGGCGGCCGTACAGTCCTGGCCGGCGTTGAAGTAGCCGGCGACCGCGATGTCCTCGACGGCCTTGGCGAGGTCGGCGTCCTCGAAGACCACGACCGGGGCCTTGCCGCCGAGCTCCAGGTGGACGCGCTTGACGTCCTTCGAGGCGCTCTCGGCGACCTGCATGCCGGCGCGTACCGAGCCGGTGATGGAGGCCATCGCCGGGGTGCTGTGCTCGACCATGGCCTTGCCGGTCTCGCGGTCACCGCAGATGACGTTGAAGACGCCCTTGGGCAGGATCGAGTCGATGATCTCCGCCATCAGGACGGTGGAGGCGGGGGTGGTGTCCGAGGGCTTGAGCACCACGGTGTTGCCCGCGGCGATGGCCGGGGCGAACTTCCACACGGCCATCATCATCGGGTAGTTCCACGGCGCGACCTGGGCGCAGACGCCGACCGGCTCGCGGCGGATGATCGAGGTCATGCCCTCCATGTACTCGCCGGCCGAGCGGCCCTCGAGCAGGCGGGCGGCGCCGGCGAAGAAGCGGATCTGGTCCACCATCGGCGGCAGCTCCTCGCTGGCCGTGAGGCCCAGCGGCTTGCCGGTGTTCTCCGACTCGGCGGCGATGAGCTCGTCCGCGCGCGCCTCGAAGGCGTCCGCGATCTTCAGCAGCGCCTTCTGCCGCTCGGCGGGGGTGGTGTCGCGCCAGCCGGGGAAGGCGGCCGCGGCGGCGGCCATGGCCGCGTCGACGTCGGCCTGGCCCGAGAGGGGGGCGGTGGCGTACGCCTCGCCGATGGCCGGGTTGACCACCTCGGTGGTCCGCCCGTCGGCGGCGTCCTTGAACTCTCCGCCGATGTAGTTGCGCAGACGACGCAGTTCGGTGGTCACTACAGCCACTCTCCTGATCACATGTCCAACGATTGAGACGATCCCCAAAGAGTAGCTCCTTGGCGGAGGCTTTCGACAGAGCCAGACACCATGAACTACGAAATCAGTGAGATCCGGCTCGTCAAACAACGGATTTCATCGATTCCACCTTGCGGAACAGACGACTCCTCGTGCACAGTGTGGTCGTGGTCAGTCGAAGCGCAGATTCCAGGAACAGACAACCGTCCCCTTCGGTCGATGCTGTGTCCCTGGCGATCATCGAGCAACTGCAGGAGGACGGCCGCCGTCCCTACGCAGCGATCGGCAAGGCCGTCGGCCTGTCGGAAGCGGCCGTGCGCCAGCGCGTACAGAAGCTGCTCGACCAGGGCGTCATGCAGATCGTCGCCGTCACCGACCCGCTCACCGTGGGCCTGCGACGCCAGGCCATGGTCGGCATCAACGTCGAGGGAGACCTCGACCCGGTGGCGGACGCCCTGACCGCCATGGCCGAGTGCGAGTACGTGGTGATGACCGCAGGGTCGTTCGACCTGATGGTGGAGATCGTCTGCGAGGACGACGACCACCTGCTCGAAACGATCAACAAGAAGATCCGCGCGCTCCCCGGCGTGCGATCAACCGAAAGCTTCGTTTACCTGAAGCTGAAGAAGCAGACCTACATGTGGGGAACTCGATAACCCGTGAGCCAGGACCTCTCCAAAACCGCGTACGACCACCTGTGGATGCACTTCACCCGCATGTCGTCCTACGAGAACGCGCCCGTGCCCACCATCGTGCGTGGTGAGGGCACCTACATCTTCGACGACAAGGGCAAGCGCTACCTCGACGGCCTCGCCGGCCTGTTCGTGGTCAACGCCGGTCACGGCCGCAAGGAACTGGCCGAGGTCGCCTACAAGCAGGCCCAGGAACTCGCGTTCTTCCCCATCTGGTCGTACGCGCACCCCAAGGCCGTGGAGCTCGCCGAGCGCCTCGCCGACTACGCCCCGGGCGACCTGAACAAGGTCTTCTTCACCACCGGTGGCGGCGAGGCCGTCGAGACGGCCTGGAAGCTCGCCAAGCAGTACTTCAAGCTGCAGGGCAAGCACACCAAGTACAAGGTCATCTCGCGTGCGGTCGCCTACCACGGCACCCCGCAGGGCGCCCTGTCCATCACGGGCCTGCCGGCCCTGAAGGCCCCCTTCGAGCCGCTGGTCCCCGGCGCGCACAAGGTGCCGAACACGAACATCTACCGCGCCCCGATCTACGGCGACGACCCCGAGGCCTTCGGCCGCTGGTGCGCCGACCAGATCGAGCAGGAGATCCTGTTCGAGGGCGCCGACACCGTCGCCGCCGTCTTCCTGGAGCCGGTGCAGAACGCCGGCGGCTGCTTCCCGCCGCCGCCCGGCTACTTCCAGCGCGTCCGCGAGATCTGCGACGAGTACGACGTGCTGCTCGTCTCCGACGAGACGATCTGCGCCTTCGGCCGTCTCGGCACGATGTTCGCCTGTGACAAGTTCGGCTACGTCCCGGACATGATCACCTGTGCCAAGGGCATGACCTCGGGCTACTCCCCGATCGGTGCCTGCATCGTCTCGGACAAGCTCGCCGAGCCGTTCTACAAGGGCGACAACACCTTCCTGCACGGCTACACCTTCGGCGGCCACCCGGTCTCCTCGGCCGTCGCGCTGGCCAACCTCGACATCTTCGACAAGGAAGGCCTCAACCAGCACGTGCTGGACAACGAGGACGCCTTCTTCTCGACGCTGAAGAAGCTGCACGACCTGCCGATCGTGGGCGACGTCCGCGGCAACGGCTTCTTCTACGGCATCGAGCTCGTCAAGGACAAGGCCACCAAGGAGTCCTTCACGGACGAGGAGACGGAGCGCGTGCTCTACGGCTTCCTCTCCAAGGCGCTCTTCGAGAACGGCCTGTACTGCCGGGCCGACGACCGAGGCGACCCGGTCATCCAGCTGGCCCCGCCGCTGATCGCCGACCAGGGCACCTTCGACGAGATCGAGGGCATCCTGCGCTCGGTGCTCACCGAGGCGTGGACCAAGCTCTGATCAGCCGCCGGACCAGGGCTTAAATAGTCCGATCACACGGCCCGGATCCCCCGTTCGAGTGAGAACGAGGGGGTCCGGGCCGTGTGCTGTCACCATCCAAGACGTTCATCTCTTTACATCTCATTGCGGCGCCAGTGACCGAACCGGTTCCGCTTCGTTCCCCCGGACGGAGGTGTACGCCATGGTGGCTCCACCGGACACCGCCCCACCCGACAATGACGTCCTGTGGGCACGGTCCCTTCACTACTCCCACTGGGGGTCCCCCGGACTCATCGGGGTCTCCGTCGGGGTCCGCCAGGGCGAGATCCTGGCCCTGACCGGCCCGCGCGGCAGCGGCAAGACCACCCTGCTGCGCTGCCTCTCCGGACAGCTCCGCCCCGAGCAGGGCGAGGTCTGGTTCAACAGCGTCCCCGTCCACACGATGGGCGTCCTGGCCCGCGAACGGCTGCGCCGCGACCGGTTCGGCTGGATCGGCCCCGAACCGCAGCTGCTGCCCGAGCTCAAGGTGTGGGAGAACGCGGCCCTGCCGCTGCTGCTCGCCGGCGCCTCGCACTGCGGTGCCAAGCACGCCGCCTGCGAATGGCTGGAGCGCCTGGACATCGGCGGCTTCGCCCGCAAGCGCCCCACCGCCCTCAACCGGGCCGAGTGCCAGCGGGTCGCGCTGGCCCGGGCCCTGGTCAACGAGCCCGCGGTGATCTTCGGCGACGAGCCCACGGCTCCGCTGCACCGGGCCGAGCGCGCCCTGCTGCTCCGTACGCTCACCACCGCGGCCCGCTCGCACGGGATCACCGTGGTGCTGGCCACCCACGACGAGGAGACCGCGGCCGTCGCCGACCGCCGCGTGCCGCTGCTCGACGGCCGGCCCGCCGCCACGGCCGGGGCCGCCCCGGGCCCGGCGGGACCCCCGGCCGCCGAGACCACGGAGGGGCAGGCCGCGTGCTCGCTCTCCGCCTAGCTCGCGGCTCCCGGCCGCTGGTCCAGCTGCGCCGGCTGCTCGTGGCCGCCGCCTCCGCCGGTACCGGGTTCCTCCTCCTGTACGTGCTCGCCGGGGCGGTGGCCCGCCCCGGCGGATCGTTCCCTCGCCTGCTGTGGGCACTGGTGCCGCTGGCCGCGACCGTCCAGTTCGCCGTCGCGGTCGCCCGTACCGACCCGGCGACCCGGCCCCGGGCGGGCCTGGACGCCGCCGGGCTGGGACCCGTACGGCTCAGCCGGGTCGCGGCGATCTCCACCGCCGTCGCCTGCGGCCTGGGCAGCGCGCTCGCCCTCGCCGCCTTCCTGCACCTGCGCGGGGACCTGGCCGGGCTGCCCTTCGACGGAGCCGGCGCCGCACTGCTGCACGCCGACCAGCCGCTGCCCGTGGCGGCCGCGCTCACCCTGCTGGTCCTGGTCCCGCTCACGGCGGCGGCCGCCGTCCTCACCCTGCCCCGGCGCAAGCCCCTGGCCCCGCAGACCGGGCTGCCGTGGGGCATCGCGATCACCGCCTGCGGCCTCGCGGTCGAGGCCTACGCCGGGCCGGCCGGACCGGGGATGCTGGCCGGCTGGTCGCTCACCGCCGCCGGGCTGGCCCTGGCCGGGCCCGGCCTGGCCTACGCCAGCGGCACGCTGGTCCAGGCCGCGCGCCCCGGCGCGCTGCGGCTGCTGGCCGGGCGGGCCCTCCAGGAGGAGGCGCCCCGGGTCGGGCCGCCGCTCGGCATGCTCTGCGCCGTCGGGGCGGGCGCCCTCACCGCCCTGGCCCTGCGGGACCACAGCGGGGCGCTGCTCCCCCTCGGTCCGCTGACCGGACCGGCCGCGGCGCTGGTCGCCCTGTGCGCCGCCGCGACCCTTCTCACATCCGCGGTGGAGGCCCGGCAGGGCCGGGCCGCCGGCCGCGAGGCCCTGACGGACCTCGGCGCTCCGGCCAAGGTCCTGCGTACGGCCGCGAGTTTGCGGGCCACCGCACTGGTGGCGGTGTGCGTACCCCTCAGCTGGGGTGTGGCGCAGCTGACGTCACTGGCCCTGACCCGCTGACGCGGGCAGCCCTTAGGGTGGGCCGAATGGTCAACCGATACGTCGACTACACCGTCACCGAGATCGAGACGCTCGCCGAATTCGACCAGGTGGTGGCTCGCGGCTCGCTCAGCGGCTACCGGATCCAGTCGGTCAACCTGCTGGAGCGGACCTTCGCGCTGCTGTCCGCCGACACCTCGTCCGCCGTGTTCCTGGGCTGTGCGATGGAGCCGGACGCCTCGGTGAAGGTCCGCGCCGACGGCGCACTGGTCTTCCCGCCCGTCCCCGACCTGCCGTTCAACCCCTACCGGGGCCTGCTGTACACGCCCGAGGAGCTGTTCGCCGGGCTGCCCGCAGGGTACGAGTACACCCCGGACGCCCAGGCCTACGCGTGGTTCCAGGAGACCAAGGCCGACGGCGACATCTTCTCCTCGATGCTCCGCTCCATCCACGACGACGCCGTCTCCGACGCCCTCGACGAGCACCTCCAGGGTGCCCGGGTGGTCGGCGTCATGGGCGGCCACGCCATGTCCCGGGGCGGTACGGAGTACCGCGGCGCGGCGGAGCTCGGCCGCGCGCTGACCCGGTCCGGGCTCACCGTGGCCACCGGCGGCGGACCCGGCGCGATGGAGGCCGCCAACCTCGGCGCCTACCTGGCCCCGGCCCCGGACGAGGCCCTCGCCGAGGCCCTGGAGCTGCTGGCCAAGGCCCCGTCCTTCACCCCGTCGGTCTCCGACTGGGCGCGGGCGGCGTTCGCCGTACGGGACCGGTGGCCGGGCGGCGGCGACTCGGTGGGCATCCCGACCTGGTTCTACGGGCACGAGCCGCCGAACGCCTTCGCGGCCCACATCGGCAAGTACTTCGCGAACGCCACCCGCGAGGACGGGCTGCTGGCCCGGTCGACGGCGGGCGTGGTGTTCCTGCCGGGCGCGGCGGGCACGGTGCAGGAGATCTTCGACAGCGCGACGCCGAACTACTATGCGTCGCGGGGCGAGCCCGCGCCGATGGTCCTGGTCGACCGGACGCACTGGACCGAGCACCTCCCCGCCTGGCCGCTGCTCCGGGCACTGGCGCGCGGCCGGGCCATGGAGTCGAAGATCGCCCTGGTGGACTCGGTGGACGAGGTCCCGGACGCGCTGGCGTCAATGGCCTGACACCGGGAGGCAACTTCCCGGCCCGTTCTGACGTCTGGCAGTGGTACCGCATTACCTGCCAGACGTGAACGGAGCCATCGGTGCTCATAGGCCTGCTGACTGCTGTCGCGGCGTCCATCTGCTACGGGACGGGATCCGTCCTGCAAGCCGTCGGATCGCGCCGCGCCGCCCGGATGTCCCCGCCCGCCGCCGGGGTGACGGCGCACGGCGGCCCCAACCTGGCGTCGACCGCGAAGGCGGCGATGACCTGGGAGTTCATCGTCGGCACGATCCTGGACTTCGTGGGCTTCGGGCTGGGCGCGCTGGCGGCCCGCCTGCTGCCGCTGTTCCTGTCCCAGACGGTGATCAGCGCCAACCTGGTGATCACGGCCGTGCTCAGCGTCAAGATGCTGGGCATCCGGCTGAGCCGCAAGGAGTGGACCTCGATCGGCGTCGTCTGCACGGCGCTGGTGCTGCTGGCCACGGCCGCGGGCCACGAGGGCGGCCACCACGCCCCGATGTCCACGCACTGGTGGCTGCTGGGCATCACCCTGCTGCTGATGGTGGGCGGCACGGTCGCCGTACGCCTCCTCGGCGGCGGCGCGGCGATCCTGGCGGGCCTGCTGTCGGGCCTGGGCTTCGGCGCGCTGGGCGTCGGCGTCCGGATCCTGGACGGCGTCGACCCGTTCGACCTGGGCACGCTGCTGGCCGACCCGGCCCTGTACGCCATCCTCGTGGCGGGCTTCGGCGGCATGTACCTGCACACGGTCGCCCTCCAGATCGGCTCGGTGAACGGCGCGACGGCCGCCCTGGTGGTCGGTGAGACGGTCCTCCCGGGCGCGATCGGCGTGCTCTGGCTCGGTGACGCCTCCCGGCCGGGGCTGGCCTGGCTGGCGATCTTCGGCTTCGTGCTGGCGGTGACCGGCGCGGTGGCGGTCGCCTGGTACGGCAAGCACGAGGGGTCCGACGAGGGCGCCCCGGCCCCCGTACCGGAGCCGGTCGGCTGACCCGTGGGCCGGCCGGCCGACCCCTCGGGTCCGCCGGCCGACCCGTGGCCGGCCGGTGTCACCCGGTCGGCCGCCCCCGGTGGTGGCGCGGCGGCGGCTGCCGCTTGCTGGACCGGGGGGAGAGAGCGAGGGGCCCATGGAGCCCACGACCGATCGGCTGAAGACACCGCGCGCGGCCGGGCTCGCCGGAATCGCCTTCGCCCTGTTGCTCGCGGCGGCGATCGTGCTGATGCGGATCGCCGTCCCGTCGGGCGACGCCGCCGAAGCGCCCATCGCCCCGGACCGGCGCTGGGCCGTCCGGGTGGCCCTGGAGATCGTGCCCTTCGCCGGCATCTTCTTCCTGTGGTTCATGGGCGCCCTGCGCGCGCACACGGGCGAGGCCGAGGACCGGTTCATCGCCACCGTGTTCCTGGGCAGCGGCTTCGTCTTCGTGGCGACGCTGTTCGCCTCCGCCGCGGCGGCGGGCACCGTGCTGGAGGAGAGCACGCCCTCCGATTTCGGCCGCCACTTCGCCTACACGCTGCTGTCGACGTACGCGATGCGGATGGCCTCCGTATTCGTCCTCGCGACCTCGACCATCGGGCGGCTGCTCGGTGTCTTCCCCCGGTGGCTGGCCCTGCTGGGCACCGTCGTCGGCCTGGTCCTGCTCGTCGTGGGCTCCGGCATGCCCTGGTCCGAGCTGTTGTTCCCGGCCTGGGCGCTGATCGTCAGCGTGCACGTCCTGCGGGCCCGGCGCGGCACCGCCCGTACGGCCCCCGCAGCGACCCGCCCGGACCCTCCCGCCCCATCCTGACCTGCGCGTTCACACTCCGGCGGGCAGCCTAGGGGCCCCGCGTGCATGCTGGTGGGAAGGGGAGGACCCGCGGGGGTACGGGGGTGACGGGGAAGTACGGCCGAGGGAAAGGCAGAACCGTCATGAGGCTTGTCGTCGACCTCAACCGCTGCCAGGGATACGCCCAGTGCGCCTTCCTCGCTCCCGACGTCTTCGCCATGCACGGCGACGAGTCCCTCCTCTACAACCCGGAGGCGGCCGCCGAGCATCGGGAGAACGTCGAACGCGCCGTGGCCGCCTGCCCGGTCGGTGCGATCCTCCTCGAGCTCACGGACGAGGACATGGCCGACGTGCCCTCGCCGGACGCCGTGGCAGGGGCTCCCTCCGGAGGCGCGCGGTGAAGGGTGGAGGAGCACACGACGGGGCCCTGGAGCGGCTCAAGCGCGACGGGCGCATCGTCGTCGTCGGCGCTTCGCTGGCCGGTCTGCGGGCTGCCGAGACCATGCGCGAGAAGGGCTTCACCGGTTCGCTGACGATGATCGGCGACGAACCGTACGAGCCGTACGACCGCCCCCCGCTGTCCAAGCAGGTCCTGCTGGGCAACGCGGTCGCCGACCACACGGCGCTCCCCCGCCGCCGGGCCATCGACGCCGACTGGCGTCTCGGGGTCCCCGCCACCGGCCTGGACATGGCCGCCCGGCGGGTCCGCCTCGGCAACGGCGACGAGGTCGAGTACGACCGGCTGCTGATCGCCACCGGCGTCCGTGCGCGGCCCTGGCCCAACGCGGAGGAGGGCGCCCTCAAGGGAGTCTTCGTGCTGCGCACCCGCGACGACGGCGAAGGGCTGCAACAGGCCCTGGCCGCCGGCCCGCGCCGGGTGCTCGTCATCGGAGCCGGCTTCACCGGGTCCGAGATCGCCTCCGCCTGCCGGGAGCGCGGCCTGGACGTCACCGTCGCCGAACGCGGCGCGGCGCCGCTGGTCGGCGCGCTCGGCGGGGTGATCGGCGAGATCGCCGCCGGGATGCACCGCGAGCACGGCGTGGACCTGCGCACCGGGGTCATGGTGACCGGGCTGGAGGGCGACCCCTCCGGACGGGTCCGCGCCGCCCACTTCTCCGACGGGTCCACCGTCGAGGCCGATGTGGTGGTCGTCGGGCTCGGCGCGCAGCGCAACACCGAATGGCTCGCCGGGTCCGGACTGGGTGCGGGCCCCCGGGGCATCGCCTGCGACGCGGGCTGCCGGGCCTTCGACATCCGGGGCATCGTCACCGACGACATCTATGTGGCGGGTGACGTGGCACGTTCCCCGCACGCCCTGTTCGGCTACCAGTTCCTGTCCCTGGAGCACTGGGGCAACGCCGTCGCCCAGGCCGACACCGCCGCGCACAACATGCTCAGCGAGAGCGCGGACCGCCGCCCCCACCTGTGGGTCCCGGCGTTCTGGTCCTCGCAGTTCGGGGTGAACATCAAGTCGGTCGGCGTACCGCCGATGGGCACCGAACTCCTCGTCACGCAGGGCTCGCTCGCGGAGCGCAGGTTCGCGGCCGTGTACGGGTACCAGGGGCGCGTGATCGCCGCCGTGACCTTCGACAACTGCCGGTGGCTCCCGTTCTACGAGCAGCAGATCGAGGCCAACGCGCCGTTCCCGCCGGAGTTCTCGACGGTGGACCGCAGGCCGGAGGGGAGCAAGCCGGTTCCGGCGGAGTTCCCGGACCCCTCGGTGCCGACGCACGGACCGAACATCATCCTCAGCGGCTACTCGCCGGCCGACCGGAAGATGACCTTCGTCCCCGGGCGCCCCTGACCCTGCCCCGCCCCCGACCGCGCCCGAGCCCACCGCGCCCTCCCCCGAGGATCACGAGGATCACGAGGACCCGTCATGACACAAGCCATCCTGCGGGAGATCATCGACTACGCGAACCGCGCGAACCCGTACCCGCTGTACGAGGAGCTCCGCAAGACCCCGGTGTCCCACGACGGGGACGGCCCCTACGTGGTCAGCACGTACTACGAGATCCAGAGCCTGCTGCACGACCCGCGGATCAGCTCCGACGCCAAGAACCTGAAGTCGACCGGGGACGACCCGCTGGGCCAGTCCGAGGACGAGGGGACGGGCACGTCCCTGCCGCCGTCCTTCCTCAAGCTCGACCCGCCGGACCACGACCGGCTGCGGCGCATGACGAACCGTCCGTTCGGTCCCCCGCACGCCCCCCACCGGGTGCACGACATGCGCGAGGAACTCGGCGGGCTGGTCTCCGGGCTGATCGACTCCATCGCCACCAACGGGAACCTGGACCGCGTCGACCTGGTCGACCAGTTCGCGTACCCCTTCCCGGTCACGGTCATCTGCCGGCTGCTCGGCGTGCCCCGCGAGGACGAGCCGAAGTTCCACGTCTGGGCGGAGACCCTCGCCGCGAGCCTGGACCCCGACCCGGACGCGGACCCCACCCAGCACGGCAAGGGCGCCATGGACGCCCGGATGGAACTGGGCATGTACCTGGCCGGGCTGATCGAGGAGCGCCGCAAGAACCCGGGCGACGACATGCTGTCGCAGCTGGCGACCGATGACGGCCCGGACGGATCGATGACCACCATGGAGGCGCTCAGCACCTCGGCGCTGCTGCTGATCGCGGGCCACGAGACCACGGTCAACCTGATCACCAACGGCATGCTGACCCTGCTGCGCCACCCGGACGTCCTCGACCGGCTCCGCGTGGACCCGGGCCTGTCGGTCCCCATCGTCGAGGAACTGCTGCGCTACGAGCCGCCCGTGCAGCTGCTCCCCCAGCGCACCACCCTCTCCGACATCGAGGTCGCCGGCGTCACCATCCCCAAGGGCGCTTCCCTGTGGCTGATCCTGGCGTCCGGGAACCGCGACCCGAAGCGGTTCGAGAACCCGGACCGCTTCGACCCCGACCGCAAGGACATCCAGCACCTCGGCCTCGGCAGCGGCATCCACAGCTGCTTCGGGGCGCCGCTCGCCCGCCAGGAGGCGCAGCTCGCCCTGAGCGAACTCGCCCGCCGGCTGGAGAACCCCCGGCTGCTGGAGGACCCGCCGCCGTACCGTCAGAACGCGGTCCTGCGCGGCCCGCGCCACCTGCCGATCGCCTGTGACGGCATCCGTCCCTAGTCTCCCCGGCCCTGCCCCGGGTCCTGCCGCGAGTCCTGGCCCTGGTCACGGCCCTGGTCACGGCCCGGGTCCGCCGGGAGGAGGACGACCTCGGACGGGGTGAAGGACACCGCGACCCGGTCCCCCGCGGCCGGCGCCCCCTCCAGCCCGCACTCCGCCTCCAGCAGCGGACCCGCCTCCGGCCGCAGCAGCAGGGCCACGTGCGTGCCGCGGAAGGTGCGGGAGACCACCTCGCAGCGCAGGCCGGCCGCACACAGCACCACCCCGGCCGGACGGATCAGCAGCCGCTGCTCCCCCTCGGGGGATCCCTCCGGCACCGGGACCTCGCCCCACGGGGTCCCGGCCGCAGTGCCCGTGACCACGGCCGGGACCACGTTCTCGAAGCCGAGGAACCGTGCCACGAACTCCGACGCGGGCCGCTGCCACACCTCCAGCGGGCTCCCGGCCTGCGCGATCCTGCCGTCCCGCATCACCACCACCCGGTCGGCCAGCGCAAAGGCCTCCCCCTGGTCGTGCGTGACGGCGAGCACCGTCGTGCCCAGCCGGGCGAACAGCTGCCGGAGCTCCGCCACGAGCCGCTCCCGCAGCCCCCGGTCCAGCTGGCCCAGCGGTTCGTCCAGCATCAGCAGCCGCGGCGACGGGGCCAGCGCGCGGGCCAGCGCGACCCGCTGCTGCTCGCCTCCGGACAGCGAGGCCACCGCGCGGTCCTGGGCCCCGGGGAGGCCGACCAGCTCCAGCAGCTCCGCGACCCGGGCCTCGTACGAACCGCGTCCCGCGCCCCGCATCCGCAAGCCGAAGGCGACGTTCCCGCCGACGTCCCGGTGCGGGAAGAGCTGGTGGTCCTGGAACATCAGGCCCACGCCCCGCCGGTGCACGGCCACGCCGGCCTGGTCCGCCCCGCCCAGCGACACCCGGCCCGCGGACACCGGCTGGAGCCCGGCGACCACCCGCAGCAGGGTCGACTTGCCGCTCCCGCTCGGCCCCAGCACGCACACGGTCTCGTGCTCGGCGACCTCCAGGTCCACCTCGTCCACGACCGCCCGCTCACCGAAGCGGACCGACACCCCGTCCAGCCGGAGCAGTGTCATCAGAATTCTCCCGAGGTCTTGTCGGGACGCAGTCGCTCCAGCACCAGCAGGGACACCGCGCACACCAGCATCAGAATCGTGCTCAGGGCCATCGCCTGCCCGTAGTTCATCTCCCCGGCCCGCCCCAGCAGCCGCGCCACGGCCACCGGCAGCGTCGGATGGTCCGGCCGGGCGATGAAGACGGTCGCGCCGAACTCCCCGAGCGAGACGGCGAAGGCGAAGCCCGCCGCGATCAGCAGCGCACGCCGCACCAGCGGCAGGTCCACCTCCCGCCAGGCCCGCAGCGGGGACGCGCCGAGTACGGCCGCGGCCTCCCGCAGCCGCCCGTCGACCGCGCGCAGCACCGGCAGCATGGTCCGCACGACGAACGGCACGCCCACCAGGGCCTGAGCGAGCGGCACCAGGATCCACGAGGTCCGCAGGTCCAGCGGCGGCTCGTCCAGGGTGATCAGGAACCCGAAGCCGACGGTCACGGCGGACACCCCGAGCGGCAGCATCAGCAGCGCGTCGAAGCCCCGTACGAACCGCCCTCCGCGCCTGGTCAGGGCCGCGGCCGCGAGTCCGCCGATCAGCAGGGCGATGGCGGTGGCGGCGAGCGCGTACTGCAGGGAGTTCCAGATCGCCTCCAGCGGCGGCACCAGGAAGGTTCCGCCGCCCGCGCCCACCTCCTGGAGCGCCCGGTAGAAGCCGAGGCCGTACCCGCCGGGCGCGTCGAAGGACCGCTCCACCAGCACCGCCAGCGGGGCCACGATCAGCAGGGCGACCGTCAGCAGCACCCCGCCCAGCAGGGTGCGCTGCGCCCAGCCGCGCGGCCGGTGCGTGGTGCGCCCCGGGTCGACCAGCCGCAGCGCGGTCTCCCGCCTGCGCACCGTCCGGGCGTGCACCGCGAGGATCCCGCCGATCGCCGCGAACTGCACCATCGTCAGCACCGCGGCCGTGGGCAGGTCCAGGAGCTGCGCGGTCTGCCGGTAGACCTCCACCTCCAGGGTGGAGTACGCGGGCCCGCCCAGGATCAGTACGACGCCGAAGGAGCTGAAGGTGAACAGGAACACCATCAGCGAGGCGGCGGCCACGGCCGGGGCCAGCGCGGGCAGCGTCACCCGCCGCCAGGCGGCGAACCGTCCGGCGCCGAGCACCCGGGCGGCCTCCTCCTGCCGCGGGTCCAGCTGGGCCCACAGCCCGCCGACCGTCCGTACGACGACGGCGTAGTTGAAGAAGACGTGCGCGAGGAGGATCGCCCAGACCGTGGTGTCCAGCCGGACCCCGGCCAGTTCGTCGAGCAGCCCGCCCCGGCCGACCAGCGCGAGGAAGGCGGTGCCGACGACCACGGTCGGCAGTACGAACGGGACGGTCACCAGGGCCCGGAGCAGCTGCTTGCCGGGGAACTCGAAGCGCGCGAAGACGTAGGCGCCGGGGAGCGCGATCAGCAGCGTGAGCGCGGTGGAGGCGAGCGCCTGCCAGGTGGTGAACCACAGCACGTCCGCGATGTCGGGCCGGGCGAGCACCTCGCCGATCCGGCCGAACTGCCAGCCGGCGTCGGTCTTCAGCCCGCGGCCGACGATCGCGGCCACGGGGTAGGCGAAGAACAGCCCGAAGAAGGCGAGGGGCACGGCCATCAGGGCGAGCCGTACGGCCACGGCCCGCCCGCCTTCGCGGGCGCCGGGGACCGGCGCGGCGCCCCCCGGCGCCGCGCCCGTGCCCTTGGTGCCGCCTACTTCACGACGAGCGAGGTCCATGCCTTGACCCACTGCTCACGGTTCTTGGCGATGGTCTCGGGAGCCACGTTCTCGGGCTTCTCGACCACCACGCCGTGCTTGGTGAACAGCTCCGGCAGGGCGGCGTCCTTCGTCACGGGGTTCACGAACATCTGGAGCGGCATGTCCTCCTGGAACTTCTTGCTGATCAGGAAGTCCAGGAGGGCCTTGCCGCCCGCCTCGTTCTTCGCGCCCTTGAGCAGGCCCGCGAACTCGGTCTGGCGGAAGCAGGTGCCGGTGGCGACACCCGTCGGGGCCTCGGCCGGCTGCGGCTCGGCGTACAGCACCTCGACCGGCGGGCTGGAGGCGTAGGAGACGACCAGCGGGCGGTCGCCCTTGGCCTTCTTGCCGCCCGCGGAGCCGGAGAAGCGCTCGTTGTAGGCCTGCTCCCAGCCGTCGACGATCTCGACGCCGTTGTCCTTGAGCTTGCTCCAGTAGTCCTTCCAGCCCTCGTCGCCGTATTTGCCGACGGTGGCGAGCAGGAAGCCGAGGCCGGGCGAGGAGGTCGCGGCGTTCTCGGCGACCAGCAGGTTCTTGTACTCCGGCTTGATCAGGTCGTCCAGCGTCTGCGGCGGGGCGATCTTCTTGTCGGCGAAGTAGGCCTTGTCGTAGTTGACGCAGATGTCGCCGGAGTCGATCGGGGTGACCCGGTGCTCCTTGTCGAGGACGTACTCGGGCTTCACGTCGGCCAGGCCCTTGGCCTCGTACGGGGTGAAGATCCCGTTGTCGAGGGCGCGCGAGAGCAGGGTGTTGTCCACGCCGAAGAAGACGTCTCCGCGCGGGGAGCCCTTGGTGAGGATCTCCTGGTTCAGCGCGGCGCCGGCGTCCCCGGACTTCAGCACCTTGACGGTGTAGCCGCTCTGCTGCTCGAACTCCTTGAGGACCGACTCGGTCACGTTGAAGGAGTCGTGCGAGACGAGCGTGACGGTCGTGGACTTCGGGGCGTCGCTCGCTCCGGCGGTCTTGTCCTTGGCGTCGCCGCCGCCGCAGGCGCTGAGCGTGGTGACGCCCAGCGCGGCCGCGAGCGCCGCGCCCGCGATCTTCTTGGTGGTGCTCACTGGTGATTCCTCCTGGGATGTCCAGGAGAAGACGCGGCCCTGCCCGGCGCTCTCTCGGAGCGGACGCCGGGCAGGGCGCAACAGCATGAGTGGTGACCGAACTTCCTACCCCGAATGACCGGGGCGAGGTTCAGAGGGTCTGCGGATGACGGATACCGCACTCTCAGCGCTGTGGCGCTCCCCTGTCGGAATATGAAATTGGTTCGGCCACAGGGTACCTCGTGGCCGAATACGGACGTCCCGAGGCGGAAACTAGCGCTCCGAGGCCGCGAGCTGGCCGCAGGCGCCGTCGATCTCCTGGCCGCGGGTGTCCCGTACGGTCACGGGCACGCCGTGCCGGGCGATGGCCTCCACGAAGGCCTTCTCGTCCTCGGGCCGCGAGGCGGTCCACTTGGAGCCCGGCGTCGGGTTCAGCGGGATCAGGTTGACGTGGACGCGCTTGCCCTTGAGCAGCCTGCCCAGCAGGTCGCCGCGCCAGGCCTGGTCGTTGATGTCGCGGATCAGGGCGTACTCGATGGAGATCCGGCGGCCGGACTTCTCGGCGTACTCCCAGGCCGCGTCGAGGACCTCGCGCACGTTCCAGCGGGTGTTCACGGGGACCAGGGTGTCGCGCAGCTCGTCGTCGGGGGCGTGCAGCGAGACCGCGAGGCGGCACTTGAAGCCCTCGTCGGCGAAGCGCAGCATGGCCGGGACCAGGCCGACGGTGGAGACGGTGATGCCGCGCTGCGACAGGCCGAGGCCGTCGGGCTCGGGGTCGGTGAGCCGGCGGATGGCGCCGACCACGCGGTTGTAGTTGGCGAGCGGCTCGCCCATGCCCATGAAGACGATGTTCGACAGGCGCGCGGGACCGCCGGGGACCTCGCCGTCGCGCAGCGCGCGCATGCCGTCGACGATCTGGTGCACGATCTCGGCGGTGGAGAGGTTGCGGTCCAGGCCCGCCTGGCCGGTGGCGCAGAACGGGCAGTTCATGCCGCAGCCGGCCTGCGAGGAGATGCACATGGTGACCCGGTCGGGGTAGCGCATCAGCACGGACTCGACGAGCGTGCCGTCGTGCAGCTTCCACAGGGTCTTGCGGGTGGTGTCGTCGTCGCACGAGATGTGCCGGATGACGGACATCAGGTCGGGCAGCAGCTCCTGCTGGAGCTTGTCGCGGGAGCCGGCCGGGATGTCGGTCCACTCGGCCGGGTCGTGCGCGTACCGCGCGAAGTAGTGCTGGGAGAGCTGCTTGGCCCGGAACGGCTTCTCGCCGATCGCGGCGACCGCCTCGCGGCGCTCGGCCGGGGTCATGTCGGCGAGGTGCCGGGGCGGCTTCTTGGCCCCGCGAGGGGCGACGAAGGTGAGCTCACCCGGAACGGGGCGGGGGGCCATGCGGTACTCCTCAGTACGACGAGGTGGGGGTCACCCCGCGCGTGCAGGGCCGGTCCGCGGCTCGGCCGCGAGACGGAAAGGGGGCGCCGCCGAAAAACCGCCCCGCCCCCCACAAAAACCCCACCAAGGCAAGAAAAAAAAAAAAAAAACCACCAAAAAAGTGGGTTTTTTATACGTGGTGGGGGGGAAAATAAAAAAAAAGTG
>NZ_JBHXNP010000020.1:82903-98286 GCF_042719495.1 Streptomyces sp. NPDC058525 | reverse complement strand
GCGGTGTTCGGGAACAGCTTCGAGGGGCGCAGGTTGATGAAGTGGTCGAACGCGAAGCGGAGCTTGAGGAGCAGGCCGCGTTCCAGTACGCCGGACGGGACCGTGGGGTCGCCGATGGCGCCCAGCAGGATCGCGTCGTGGTGCCTGAGGGCCTCGAGCTCCGCGTCCGGGAGGGTCTCACCGGTGCGGTGCCAGCGCTGGGCGCCGAGGTCGTATTCCTTGGTCTCCAGCTTCACATCCTGGGGCAGGACCGCGGTAAGGACCTTCAGGCCCTGAGCCACGACTTCCTGGCCGATGCCATCACCGGGGATCACTGCGAGATTGATGCTGGTCGACATGGCGAAACCGTACTCCGTGTCCCAGCCCTCAGACATATTGCGTCCATCATTTGGACCAATGGGGACGCGACATGTCCTGGGCCGTGCGGGGCCGGACGGATGTCCGGCCGTGCTCAGTGGCCGGTCGAGCCGCCGTTGTCACGGCGGTCGAGGGCCCGCTGGAGGGCGGCGGCGGCGTTGCGGCGGTCCGCGTCGGCGGTGGAGGAGTGGCGGACGCGGCGGACGGCTGCGGTGGTGGGGGTCATGTGGATCGACTCCTTGAGATCACGGCGTGGCGGGGCCACGGATGAGGGGTTCCTTCAAGGCGCCGGAAGAGGCGGGGAGCAGTGCGCCGCAGGGGTTGCCTGCCGGGGGCGCGCGCTCTCGACCACCATTCGCCTGATCGGCGAGACGTTCGGCTTCTACAAAGCTAGGGCAGGTCCGGCTGTATGTCTCCGCAATTACTCGGACTTCCTACTATCTGAGACGCCGAAACCCCCGGAAGGCCTCCTCCCGGGGGTCCGGTTCAGCCCTTCTCCGAGCGAAGTTCCCTGATCAGAGCCCGTACGGCCAGAGTGGCGGCGGATTCCGGCGTCGTGACGTATCCCACGCGCCTCACCGGCCTCCGCGGCCCCAGATCGGTGATCTGCACGGCCTCGCCGGCCTCGCGCAGCGACAGCTCCGGCAGGATCGCCATGCCGAGCCCGCGGCCGACCATCGTCAGCACCATCCCGTCGTCCTCCGCCTTGACGGTGGCCCGCGGGATCCAGTCCTGCTCCCGCCACCAGTCCCGGGTGTAGGAGCCGCAGTTCTCGTCCCAGTCCAGCAGGGGCAGCGCCTTCGGGTCCGGGTGTCCGGCCGGGTGGACCAGCGCGTACGCCTCCTCCGCGAGCACCCCGGTCAACAGCCCGGGCGGCACCTCGTCGGACCCGCCCAGGGTGGCGATCCCCAGGTCGGCGCGGCCGGCGGCCACCTCCCCGGCGGCGCCCGCGCCGAGCTCGCGCACCACCCGGACCTCGGGGCGGATCCCCGGGTGGCGGACCCCGAGCCGCTCCAGGGCGGGCGGCAGCAGGTGCAGGGCCGCGCTGCGGAAGGCGGCGATCCGGAGCACGCCCGTCAGGGCGTCGCCGCCCGGTGCGGACCGGCCCGCGCCGCGCACCTCCGCGCCCATGACCTCGTACAGCCGCAGGATCCGGCGGGCGTGGCCGACGGCCCGCTCCCCCGCAGGGGTGGGCGAGGCCCCGGTCCGCCCCCGCTCGAAGAGCACCGCCCCGATCTTGGCCTCGCTGCCGCGCACGGAGTGCGATACGGCCGACTGGGTGAGCCCGAGCGCGGCGGCCGCGGCGGAGAACCCGCCCGACTCGGCGACCGCGACCAGCACCCGCAGTTCCTGCGGGAGGAGCTCGGACACCGGCCCCCACCTCGTTCCATGAGCGTCGTTCATGCATGTGCGGCTTCCATGAGCGCAACCCCCTGCCCGGCCGGGAGATTCCTTCCTAGCGTCTGCGCCATGACCACGAACACCGCGCACGCCGTGCACCAGACCGCCCGCCCGACCGGCTTCCCCACCGCCGCCGAGTTCACCATCGCCTCCTTCCCCGTCCCGGAACCGGGCCCCGGCACCGCCCTGGTGGAGAACCTCCTGCTCTCCGTGGACCCGTACCACCGCGGGCTGATGGACGGCGGCGAGGACGGCTTCGCGCTGAACGCCCCGCTGGAGGGCCGCTCGGTCGGCCGGGTGATTGCCTCGCGCGACCCGGGCCTGGCCGAGGGCGACCTGGTCTTCCACCGCGAGGGCTGGCGCACGCACGCCCTCGTCACCCTCGGCACGGCCGGAACCCGCAAGCTGCGCGGCCACGACGGGGTCCCGCTGGAGGCCTACCTGTCCATCCTCGGCGGCACCGGCCTCACCGCGTACGCCGCGCTGACCCGCACCGCGGCCCTGCGGGAGGGCGAGGACCTGTTCGTCTCCGCCGCGGCCGGCGGGGTCGGCACCGCCACCGGCCGCATCGCCCGGCTGCTCGGCGCCCGCCGGATCATCGGCAGCGCGGGCTCGGCGGCCAAGGTCCGCCACCTCACCGGGAACCTCGGGTTCGACGCGGCCTTCGACTACCACGACGGCCCGGTCGGCGAGCAGCTCGCCGCGGCGGCGCCGGACGGCATCGACGTCTACGTGGACAACGTCGGCGGCGGCCACCTGGAGGGCGCGATCGACGTGCTGCGCGAGTACGGGCGGATCGCCTGGGTCGGCGCCCTCTCGACGTACAACGGCGACCGCTCCCCCGCCGCGCCCCGCAACCTCTTCGAGATCGTCCACAAATCGCTGCGGCTTGAAGGGGTATTGGTTCGAAACCACACCAATTTGCAGGAGGAGCTGGAAGACTTCCTGGTCCCTCATCTGCGCAGCGGCCTGATCGATACCGATACCACCGTTGTGCAGGGATTCGACCGCACGGTGGATGCTTTTCTGGGCATGCTCCGGGGGGACAATCTGGGCAAGATGCTCGTGCGTCTCGACAGCTGAAACCAGCCACCCGGAGTTTCACCGACTTCTTACCGCACGGATGTAGACCTTTGGCGCCGGGCCCGCCACTCTTGCCGTCAATGTGCCAGCCGGGCACTGGAGTTGGAGGCGAGCAGGCAGTGACACCGATCAGCCGCAGAGGGTTCGTGGGCATCGGCGCCGGGCTGATGGCCGGTGCCGCCCTGCCCGCCGTCACGCCGACGTCGCAGGCCGCGGCCGCCGCGACGGGCACGATCACCGATGTGAAGCACGTGGTGATCCTGATGCAGGAGAACCGCAGCTTCGACCACTACTTCGGAAAGCTGAAGGGTGTCCGCGGCTTCGGCGACCGCGCCGCCGGAAACATCCCGGGCGGCTGGGGCATGTTCAACCAGCCGAACTGGGGCGGCCGCCAGTACCCGTGGAAGCTGAGCTCGACCCCGCCCGCCGGCGGGGTCGACGGCGAGACGCTGGCCCAGTGCAACGGCGACCTGCCGCACAGCTGGACCTCGCAGCACGCCGCCTGGAACAAGGGCCGGATGGACAACTGGGTCACGGGCGTCGGCAACACCCGCACCCTCGGCTTCCTGGACCGCGGCGACATACCCTTCCACTACGGCCTCGCCGACAACTACACCGTCTGCGACGCCTACTTCTGCTCCGCGCTCAGCGCGACCGGCCCGAACCGCACCTTCCTGTGGAGCGGCAGGATCGACGCCTCCAGCAAGGACGGCGGCGACGAGTCCGGGCTGACCTGGGAGACGTACGCGGAGGCCCTCCAGCGCGCCGGAATGACCTGGAAGGTCTACCAGAACGCCCAGGACAACTACGGCGACAACGGCCTGGCCTACTTCAAGAAGTTCACCGACGCCGCCCCGGGCAACCCGCTGCACGACCGCGGCATGTCCTCCGTCCCGCGCGTCACCGGCTCCACCCCGGACGACATCGGGGCCGCCATCCGCGCCGACGTCGTCGCCGGCACCCTCCCCCAGGTCTCCTGGGTCGTGGCGAACGAGGCCTTCTCCGAGCACCCGTACGCCCCGCCGGGCGACGGCGCGCACTTCGTCGACCTCGTCTACCGGGCGCTCGCCGCCGACCCCGAGGTCTTCGACTCGACCGTCCTCTTCCTCAACTACGACGAGAACGACGGCTTCTTCGACCACGTCCCGCCGCCCGTCGCCCCGCCCGGCACCCCCGGCGAGTACCTGGACGGCATCCCGATCGGCCTCGGCTTCCGCGTCCCGATGATCGTGATGTCCCCGTGGACGCGGGGCGGCTGGGTGAGCTCGGAGGTCTTCGACCACACCTCGGTGCTGCGGTTCATGGAGACGTGGACGGCCGCCCTCGGCACGCCGGCCGCCTGCCCGAACATCAGCGCCTGGCGCCGCAAGGTGACCGGTGACCTGACCGGCGTCTTCGACTTCGCCCGCCCGGTCTACGGGGTCCCGGCGGGCCTGCCGTCCACCGCCAAGGTGATCGGCCAGTCGACCTGCGCCCCGCTGCCCAACCCGGTGCCGCAGGACAACGCCCTGCCGGCGCAGGAGTCCGGGACGCGCCCGGCGCGGGCGCTCCCGTACCAGGTCAACGGCAACCTCGACCGGCTGGAGTTCGGCGCGGCCGGCAAGATCCTGGCCTGGTTCTCGATGACCAACCAGGGCGCCGAGGCGAAGCGGGCGGCGCACTTCTCGATCCACCCGCACCAGTACCGGGACACGGCCGCCTGGCAGTACACGGTGGACGCGGGCGCCACGGCCTCGGACTACTTCAACATCGGCCTCGGGCACGGCTCGGGCAAGTACGACATCTCGATGTACGGCCCGAACCGCTTCCTGCGGCGCTTCCTCGGCGACGCCGCGAAGCCGGGCAAGGACCTGGAGGTGGCGGCCCGCTTCGCAGTCGAGCCGGGCACGGGCAAGACGGCGGTCTACTTCAAGATGACCAACGCCTCGGCCGCCGCGGTCACCTTCACGATCCGCTCCAACGCCTACCGCACGGACGGCCCGTGGACGTACACCGTCCCGGCGAACTCCTCGCGCGAGGACTACTTCAACGCGGTGGCGTACAGCAACGGCTGGTACGACTTCACGGTCCTGGCCTCCTCCGACGGCACCTGGTCGCGCCGCTACACGGGCCACATCGAGTCGGGCGCCCCGAGCGTCTCCGGGTCGTAGCTAGAGCACGTCCCCGTCGCGCCAGTCGAAGTCGAGCCGCGCGGCGGGGTCCGGCAGGACCCCGCCGGGCGGCACCCACACGTAGGTGGACCCCTCCTCGTCCGGGAGCCCGACGGGGCCCTCGGGCGAGAGCGCCCCGAGCCGCCCGCCCCACACCTCCCACCCCCGGCCGCGGTACAGCGCGGCCCCGTCCTCGGAAGCCGACAGCGCGCCGAGCACGTAGGCCCGTCCGACGACCCGCTCCAGCTCGGCCATGACCCGCCCGGCGAGCCCCTGCCGGCGGTGCCCGGCCCGGACGGCCACGGCCTCGACGTACCCGACCCGCAGCGCCCGCCCCCGGTGCACCGCCCGCCGCTGCACGACGCTCCCGTGCGCCACCAGCACCCCGCCGGCCCGCACCAGCGCGTGCATCCCGCCGAGCGCGTGCTCGAAGTCCTCGTCGCCGAAGTCCCCCTCGAAGGCCTCGTCGAGCAGCGCCCGCACCTCGCGGAGCTCCTCGTCGCTCAACTCGGCGGTGTGTACGACGCGCACGCCCATCACTTCTCCAGCCACTCGACGTACCAGGCACGAAAGCCCGCGCTCTCGGGCAGACAGGTCCCGAAATCCTGGTCCAGATGCCAGACCTGCCCCGCCAGGGGCCCGCCCACGATCAGCCTCGAATACACGCCGCACCCCTGCTCGGCGAGTACGAGCGTGCCCAGGGTCAGCCCTTCGCTCTCGTCGAACCTCCGGTTCCGGTCGAACGGCCGGGGTTCCCGGATCGGGCAGGGCGCGGCCAGCCGGCCCGGGCGCCGGTCGTCCTCCCACTCCCCGTCCACCGCCCAGTCGTCGGCCTCCGGGCGCGGGGTGACCAGCGGCATCAGCCCGTAGTGCGGGCCCGCAGGGCCGTCGCCGACGGTCGCGACGAACGACCGGTACTCCTCGGGCAGCCGGATGCCGTGCTCCGCTTCGAAAGCCCGGATCTCCACCTCCGAGAGCGGCGCGCGCAGCTCGTACCGCATGGCCTTCGCCCGCAGTCGCGCCCGTACGGCGTCCGCGTCCCAGTCGCTCATTCCGCGACCGTACCAAGGACCGCATTGCGGACGCCGGGCGCCGTGCACCGGCCGGAATCGGCCGACACGGGTCTGGCGGTCTGGACCATTGCCTCGGCAGACTCGCCGCATGTCGCCCGATACCCAGCAGTGGACCCCGATCCACGGCCAGCCGTACCGTCCCGCCCCCTACCGGCCCGAGCGGATGGCGAGCGCCGAATCGCTCGCGCGCGCCGCCGAGCTGCGCACGCGGATGGACGAGCGGCGGACCGTACGGCACTTCTCCCCCGACCCCGTGCCCGAGCAGGTCGTCCGTGACGCCGTCGCGTGCGCCGCGACCGCTCCCTCCGGGGCGCACCAGCAGCCCTGGACCTTCGTGCTGGTCAAGGACCCGGAGGTGCGCCGGCAGATCCGCGCCGCCGCCGAGCAGGAGGAGGCGCTCTCGTACGACGGCCGGCTCGGCGACGAGTGGCTCGCGGCCCTGCGCCCCCTCGGCACGGACGCCGTGAAGACCCACCTCACGGACGCCCCGGCGCTGATCGTGGTCTTCCAGCAGCGCTACTGGCTCGGCCCGGACGGCACCAAGCACAAGCACTACTACGTCGACGAGTCGGTCGGCATCGCGGTCGGCATGCTCCTGTCGGCCCTCCACCTGTCGGGCCTGGCGGCCCTGATCCACACCCCGAGCCCGATGCGCTTCCTCTCGCACGTCCTGGACCGCCCGGAGAACGAGAAGGCCTTCGCGGTCATCCCGGTCGGCTACCCGGCGGACGACTGCGAGGTCCCCGACCTGGTCCGCAAGTCCCTGTCCCAGGTCATCGTCGAGGTCTAGCCCACCCCGGAACTGGGACCGCCCCCGCTCCGGACTTGGGGGTACCGGAGCGGGGGCGGGGTTCAGCGGGGCGGTGGTCAGCCCATGTGCGGGTAGCCGTACTCGGTCGGCGCGACCAGGGTCTCCTTGATGGAGCGGGTCGAGGTCCAGCGCTGCAGGTTGGTCGCGGCGCCCGCCTTGTCGTTCGTGCCCGAGGCGCGGCCGCCGCCGAAGGGCTGCTGGCCGACCACGGCACCGGTGGACTTGTCGTTGATGTAGAAGTTGCCCGCCGCGAAGCGGAGCTTCTCCATCGCGTCCGCCGCCGCGTACCGGTCGGCCGCGATGATCGAGCCGGTCAGGGCGTACGCCGAGACGGACTCCATCTGGGCCAGCATCGCGTCGAACTCGGCGTCCTCGTAGACGTGCACGGCGAGGATCGGGCCGAAGTACTCGGTCGTGAAGACCTCGTTCTCCGGGTCGGTGCACGCGATGACGGTCGGGCGGACGAAGTAGCCCTCCGAGTCGTCGTAGCTGCCGCCGGCGATGATCTCGCAGGTCGGGTCGGCGATCGCGCGGTCGATCGCGGCCTTGTTCTTCGCGAAGGAGCGCTCGTCGATGACGGCGCCGATGAAGTTGCCCAGGTCGCGGACGTCACCCATGGCGATGCCGTCGACCTCGGCCGCGAAGGCCTCCTTGAAGCCGTCGTTCCAGATCGAGGCCGGGACGTAGGCGCGCGAGGACGCCGAGCACTTCTGGCCCTGGAACTCGAAGGAGCCGCGGGTCAGGGCGGTCTTCAGGACGGCGCGGTCCGCGGACGGGTGCGCGACGACGAAGTCCTTGCCGCCGGTCTCGCCGACCAGGCGCGGGTAGGACTTGTACTTCTCGATGTTGTTGCCGACCGTCTTCCACAGGTACTGGAAGGTCTTGGTCGAGCCGGTGAAGTGGATGCCGGCCAGCTCGGGGTGGTTCAGGGCCACCTCCGACACCGCGATGCCGTCGCCGGTCACCAGGTTGATGACGCCCTTGGGCAGGCCGGCCTCCTCCAGGAGCTCCATCAGGAGGACCGCGGAGTGGGTCTGCGTCGGGGACGGCTTCCACAGGACCACGTTGCCCATGAGGGCGGGGGCGGTCGGCAGGTTGCCCGCGATGGCCGTGAAGTTGAACGGCGTGATCGCGTAGACGAAGCCCTCGAGCGGGCGGTGGTCGCTGCGGTTCCACACGCCCGCGGAGTTCGCGACCGGCTGCTCGGCCAGGATCTGGCGGGCGAAGTGGACGTTGAAGCGCCAGAAGTCGACGAGCTCGCACGGGGTGTCGATCTCGGCCTGCTGGGCGGTCTTCGACTGGCCCAGCATGGTCGAGGCGGCGAGCTTCTCGCGCCACGGGCCGGACAGCAGCTCGGCGGCGCGCAGGATGATCGCGGCGCGGTCGTCGAAGGACATCGAGCGCCAGGCCGGGGCGGCGGCCAGGGCGGCGTCGATGGCCTCCTGCGCGTCGGTCTGGGTGGCGTTCGCGAAGGTGCCGAGCACCGACTTGTGGTCGTGCGGCTGGACCACGTCGAAACGCTCGCCGCCGCCCATCCGCTTGACGCCGTTGATCGTCATCGGGAGGTCGATCGGGTTCTCGGACAGCTGCTTGAGCTGCTCTTCGAGGCGCGTGCGCTCCGGGGTGCCGGGGGCGTACGAGTGGACCGGCTCGTTGACCGGAGCGGGGACCTGGGTCACAGCATCCATGGGGCTGGTAACTCCTTGACCTAGTTCTTGGCTAGTTCTTGGTGATCATCGAGCGGAGGAAGAACAGCAGGTTGGCCGGCTTCTCCGCGAGGCGGCGCATGAAGTAGCCGTACCAGTCGGTTCCGTACGCGGTGTACACCCGCATCCGGTGGCCCTCGGCGGCGAGCCGCAGGTGCTCCTCGCTGCGGATGCCGTACAGCATCTGGAACTCGTACTCGTCCAGTTTGCGCCCGGCCTGGCGGGCCAGCTCCTGGCCGATGGCGATCAGCCGCGGGTCGTGGGACCCGATCATCGGGTAGCCCTCGCCGTCCATCAGGATCTTCATGATCCGGACGTACGCCTTGTCGATCTCGGCCTTGTCCTGGTAGGCGACCTCGGCGGGCTCCTTGTAGGCGCCCTTCACGATCCGGACTCGGCTGCCGTTGGCGGCCAGCCGGCGGGCGTCGGCCTCGGTGCGGAAGAGGTAGGCCTGGATGACGCAGCCGGTCTGCGGGAAGTCCTTCCGCAGCTCCTCGTGGATGGCGAACATCGAGTCGAGGGTGGTGTGGTCCTCGGCGTCGAGGGTCACGGTGGTGCCGATGGCGGCGGCGGCCTCGACGACCGGGCGGACGTTGGCGAGCGCGAGCTCGTGGCCGCCCTCCAGCGCCTGGCCGAACATCGACAGCTTCACGGACATCTCGACGGTCTCGCCGAGCCCGAGCTCCTCGAGGCGCGCGATGAGCTGGAGGTAGGCGTCGCGGGCGGCGTGCGACTGCGCCACCTCGGTGATGTCCTCGCCCACGACGTCGAGGGTGACCTCGAGGCCGGCCCGCGTCAGCTCCTCGACGATCGGGATGACCTGGTCGACGGTCTCGCCGGGGATGAACCGGTTCACCACGGGCTTGGTCACCGGGGCGGCAGAGACGATACGACGCATCTTGTCGCTGCGTGAAGCGGCGAGGATCAAGGGACCCAGCACGGGTGCACCTCCAGCGGGTGGCAGAAGAAAAGCGCAAGTAAAACCACCGTGAAACCTAAGGATCGGTTTGATCCTCTGCCATCGACAGCTGTCACGCATCCGTGTCCCGGATCTCATACATCTGTCTGAAGGGGCCGGTCCGGGGTGGGAGAATGTCCGGATGAAGGGCGATTACCAGGACCTGGTGGACGAGATCTCGGCGCTGCTGGGCGCGCCGGCGACGCTGGAGAACCGGGACTTCCGGCTGATCGCCTTCGGTGCGCACGACAGCGACGACGACCAGGCCATGGACCCGGTGCGCACCCGCTCGATCCTGACCCGGCAGTCCACGGCGGCCGTCCGGTCCTGGTTCGAGGGCTTCGGCATCGCCCGCGCCACCGGGCCGGTGCACATCCCGGCGGCGCCCGAGGCCGGGGTCTTCCGGGGGCGGATCTGCCTGCCGGTGCGGCGCCGGGGCATCGTGCAGGGCTACGTGTGGCTCCTCGACCAGGACCCCGGCCCGGGGCCCGCCGAGCTGGCCGCGGCCATGGAGGTGGCCCAGCGCATCGGGATCCTGCTCGACGAGGAGGCGAAGGCCGGGGCGGACCTGTCCCGGGAATTCCTGGCGGTGCTCACGGCCGGGCGGGGCTGGCAGCAGGACATGGCGGTGGCCGCGCTGCGGGCCGCCCTGGGCCCGGCCGCGGAGGGGCTGCACGCGGCGGCGTGCGTGGCTCCGTGGTCCGGCGAGGCCCCGGCGTCGGTCCCCGGCGCGGCCGCGCTCTGCGTGGTCCCGGGCGGAACCGGCCCGGGCGACGCGGAGGCCGCCGGGGGCGGTGCGGCCGGCGGCCGTACGCCGGCCCGGCCGGCCCCGGCCCTGGCCGTCCTGCTGAGGCTGCGCTCGACGGACGCCCTCGCCCCGGCCGTGACGGCGATGGAGCGGCTGCTGCCGCGGGCGGGCGCGGCGGATCCGCGGCGGCGGCCCGCGACCGCCGGGGTCGCCGACCCGGTCCGGGCCCTGTCCGAGCTGCCCGCCGCCTGGGAGCAGGCCGTCGCCGCGGCCCGGGCGGCCGTCGCGCAGCCGAGGCTGGGCCCGGTCGCCCGCTGGGCGGAGATCGGCCCGTACCGGCTGCTGGCGGCCCTGGCCGCCGACCCGGTGGACGACCCGGCGACGCGCGCCCTGCTGGGCCCGGCCCACCGCGAACTGGCCCGTACCGCCGAGGTGTTCCTGGACTGCGCGGGCCAGGCGGGCCGCGCGGCCGCGGCGTTGGGCATCCACCGGCAGACGCTGTACTACCGGCTGGCCCGCGTGGAGCAGCTGACCGGCCTCGACCTGGACGAGGGCGAGGACCGGCTGCTCCTGCACATGTCCCTCAAGACGGCCCGCCTGGCCTGAACCCGAAAGGACGCCACCCCGGCCCGGTCAGTTGCCGTTGCCGCACACCAGGCCGGGCAGCCACTTGCCCACCGTGCCGTCGATCGACAGGCCGTACCGGGCCTCGGCGGAGAGCTGCAGCACGACCGTGGCGACGAACGGCTTGGTCAGACTGCCGGCCCGGAACCGGTCCTGCGGCAGGTGCGGGCGTCCGGTGCGGAGATCCGCCCGCAGGCCGCGCTCACGAAGCGGTCGCCTCCCGGGGCGGCTCGGGGCGCGTCAGTGCCGCCGCGGCGGCGCGCATGCCCTCGGTGAACTCCTCCGCGCTCGCCGCCGTCTTCGGGTCGAAGAGCCACTGGATCATCAGGCCGTTCAGCAGCGCCTGGTAGAAGGTGCCCAGCGTGCGCTCCTCCCGTTCGGTGATCTCCTCCTCCGGGGTCCCGGTGAGCATCGAGACGAGGCCGCGGCGCCCTTCGCCCTGCGAGGCCGCGAGCAGGTCGCGCAGCTCCGGCATCCGGTCGCGGGCGAGGGCGACCTCCAGGCCGGCCGACCAGACCGGGCCCGCTTCGGCCCGGTGGGCGAGGAACCCCTCCCAGACCGCGCGGAAGCGTTCCAGCGAGCCGCCCTCGCCCTCCACCCCGCCCTCGAAGACCTCGCCCAGCTCCTGCATCAGGGCGGTGAAGGCCTGGGCGAGCAGGGCGTCCTTGGAGCCGTAGTGGTAGCCGATGGAGGCCAGGTTCGCGCCCGAGGCCTTCACGACGTCCCGCGCCGTGGTCGCCACGAAACCCTTCTCGACCAGGCACTTCTTGGCGCCTTCGAGCAGATCTTCACGATGTCCCATGCCGTCACGGTAGCAATACGGGCGTCACAGACGGAAGTCCAAGACGAGCGTTCCATACATCCGTCATAGACAAGCGTTTATGACGCTTGTACATTGCTGCCCATGCCGCCCATGACGAATCCCGCCGCCACCGCGCGCCTCGCCGGCCGCCGCGAATGGACCGCCTTCACCGTCCTCGTGCTCCCGCTGCTCCTGGTCTCGATGGACGTCTCCGTCCTCTACTTCGCCATCCCCGCCATCACCCGGGAGCTCGACCCCAGCGCCACCCAGCAGCTCTGGATCTTCGACAGCTACGCCTTCGCCCTCTCCGGCCTGCTGCTGACGATGGGCTCGCTGGGCGACCGCATCGGCCGGCGCCGGCTGCTCCTGGCCGGCGCGGCCGCCTTCGGCCTCGCCTCCGTCGCCGCCGCCTACGCCACCAGCGCGGAGATGCTCATCGCGGCGCGGGTCCTGCTCGGCATCGGCGGGGCGACCCTGATGCCCTCGACCCTGGCCCTCGTGCGCAACCTCTTCCAGGACGCCGGGCAGCGCGGCCGGGCCATCGCCATCTGGTCCGCAGTCATGACCGGCGGCATCGCCCTCGGTTCGGTCATGAGCGGACTGATGCTCGATCACTTCTGGTGGGGCTCGGTCTTCCTGGTCAACGTCCCGGCGATGGTGCTCCTGCTGGCGCTGGTCCCCGTGCTGGTCCCGGAGTTCAAGGACCCGGCCCCCGGCCGCTTCGACCTGCTGAGCGTGCCGCTGTCCATGGCGGCCGTCCTGCCCGCCGTCTACGGCCTGAAGGAGATCGCCGCCGAGGGCTTCGAGCCGCTCTCCGCGTGCGGCGTGGCCGCGGGCCTGGCCTTCGGGTACCTCTTCGTCCGCCGCCAGCGCACCCGTGACGACGCGATGGTCCCCCGGGCGCTGTTCCGGGGCCGGGGGTTCGCGGCCGGCACCGGCCTCAACACCGTCGCCGCCTTCGCCATGATGGGCTCCGCCTACTTCACCACCCAGTACCTCCAGTCCGTGCTGGGGATGGGCACCCTCGAGGCCGCCCTGTGGAGCCTGGCCCCCTCGGTGGTCATCGGCGCCGCCGCCCCGGCCTCCGCGGCCCTGGCCCAGAAGTGCGATCCGGCCCACGTCATCGCCGGCGGGTTCGTCCTCGCCGCCGCCGGATTCGCCCTGCTGGGCCTGGTCGGCACCGACTCGCTGTGGCTGCTGCTCGCGGGCGCCGGAGTGCTCGCCTCCGGCCTGGTCACCGTGATGTCGCTGGTCTCGGCCATCGCACTGGGCTCCGCCCCCGCCGAGAAGGCCGGTTCGGCCGCCTCCCTACTGGAGACGGGCCAGGAGTTCGGCGGCGCCCTCGGCATGGCCCTGCTGGGCAGCCTCGCCACCGCCGTCTACCGCGGCGACCTCGCCGGCTCCGAACCCGCGGTCCGCGAGACCCTGGGCGGCGCGGTGGCCACCGCCCGGCAACTCGGCGGAGAGGCGGGCGAGGGGGTGCTCGCCCTGGCCCGCGAGGCCTTCGTCCACGGAATGCAGTACGCCGCCTGGGGCGGTACGGCGCTGCTGCTCGCGGCAGCCGTGCTCGCCGCGGCCCTGATGCGCGGGATCGAAGCCCCCGCCCCGCCCGCGGCGGAGCGGGCCGCGCCGCCCGGGACACCGGCGCGGGAGGCGACGTACCGCTGATCGGGGCACGGGAGCCGTACGACGCGGAAGGGCCCGGGGTAGCGCCCCCGGGCCCTTCCTGCTGGTTCCCGCCGGTCAGCCGAGGCTGACCGTGCGCGCCGAGACGGCGCCGATCTCGGATGCGATGTCCGCGAGGACGTTCGCCGGGACCTCGGCGTCGACGGTGAGGACCGCGAGGGCCTCGCCGTGCTCCTCCGCACGGGCGACCTGCATGCCCGCGATGTTCAGCCCGCCCTCGCCGAGGACGCGGCCCACGGTGCCGACCACACCGGGGCGGTCGGTGTAGCGCAGCACGACCATGTAGTCGGCGAGCGCGAGGTCCACGTCGTACTCGCCGATGCCCACGATCTTCTGCTGGTGCTTCGGGCCCGCGAGCGTGCCGGAGACCGAGACCTCCTGACCGTCCGACAGGGTGCCGCGGACGGTCACCACGTTGCGGTGGTCCGGGGACTCCGAGCTGGTGGTCAGGCGCACCTCGACACCGCGCTCCTGTGCGAACAGCGGGGCGTTGACGTAGGAGACCGTCTCGTCGACGACGTCCTCGAAGACGCCCTTGAGCGCGGAGAGTTCGAGCACCTTCACGTCGTGCTGGGTGATCTCGCCGCAGACCTCGACGTCGAGGCGGACCGCGACCTCGCCCGCGAGGGCGGTGAAGATGCGGCCGAGCTTCTCGGCGAGCGGCAGGCCCGGACGGACGTCCTCGGCGATGACGCCGCCCTGGACGTTGACCGCGTCCGGTACGAGCTCACCGGCGAGGGCGAGGCGCACCGACTTCGCGACCGAGACACCGGCCTTCTCCTGGGCCTCGTCCGTGGACGCGCCGAGGTGCGGGGTGCAGACGACCTGGTCGAGCTCGAAGAGCGGGGAGTCCGTGCAGGGCTCCTTCGCGTACACGTCGAGGCCGGCGCCGGCGACGCGGCCCTCCTTGATGGCCGAGTACAGCGCGGCCTCGTCCACGATCCCGCCGCGGGCGGCGTTGACGATGCGGACCGACGGCTTCACCTTGTGCAGGGCCTCGTCCCCGATGAGACCGAGGGTCTCGGGGGTCTTGGGCAGGTGCACGGTGATGAAGTCGGCGACCTCCAGGAGCTCGTCCAGCGTCAGCATCTTGACGCCCATCTGGGCGGCGCGCGCGGGCTGTACGTAGGGGTCGTACGCGACGATCTTCATGCCGAAGGCCGACATGCGCTGCGCGACCAGGACGCCGATGCGGCCGAGGCCGACGACGCCGAGGGTCTTCTCGCTGAGCTCGACACCCGTGTACTTGTTCCGCTTCCACTCGCCGTTCTTCAGGGCGGTGTTGGCCTGCGGGATGTTGCGGGCGGTGGCGACGAGCAGGCCGCAGGCGAGCTCGGCGGCGGTCACGATGTTGGAGGTCGGCGCGTTGACGACCATCACGCCGGCCTTGGTGGCGGCGGAGACGTCCACGTTGTCCAGGCCGACGCCGGCGCGGGCGACGACCCGCAGCTTCTTGGCGGCGGCGATGGCCTCGGCGTCGACCTTGGTCGCGGAACGGACGAGGATCGCGTCGACGTCGACGATCGCGGGCAGCAGCTCGGCGCGGTCGGCGCCGTTGCAGTGCCGGATCTCGAAGTCGGGGCCGAGCGCCTCCACGGTGGCGGGCGACAGCTCTTCGGCGATGAGTACGACAGGTTTCGAGCTCACGTGGGTCCTCACAGGTCCAGTGCGGACGGCCGTCCCGACGGCCGCAGGCGGTGGAGGGGGTAGCCGCGTGGAAGACGCACGACACTGTGGGCCTGACGCGTATGTGTTGAGCAGTGTAGTGGCGCCGGCGGACCGGATTTCCGCCTGTACGGAAGGATCACCCGTCCGTGGTTGGCCGCCTTGGACAACCCGGGCCGTCCCGCGGCCGTCCGGCCATGTGCGGCGGGGGCGGGGCGCCCCCCCCCCCCCCCCCCCCCGCCCCCCACCCCCGGGGGGGGGGGGGGCCCCCCCCAAAAACATGGGCAGCATCATTGCCGGGGTGTACAGGAGGTGGGCC
>NZ_JBHXNP010000020.1:0-82893 GCF_042719495.1 Streptomyces sp. NPDC058525 | reverse complement strand
TAAAACACCCCCCCCCCTCGCGCCGCCTGCGTCTGTTTTTTATACCAGCCCCCCCCGCGCCGGCCCGCCCTGGGGGGGGGGGGCGGGCCCCCCCCGCCCCCCCCCCGCCGCTCACCCGATCAGCTCTCGCTGCTGTCGACCCAGCTCATCAGCTTGCGCAGCTTCTTGCCGGTGGTCTCGAGCAGGTGCGCCTCGTCGGCCTTCTTGTACTCGTTGTACTTCGGCAGACCGGCCTTGTACTCGGCCATCCAGGTGTTGGCGAACTCGCCGTCCTGGATCTCGGCGAGGACCTTCTTCATCTCGGCCTTGGTGGCGTCGGTGATGATGCGGGGGCCGGTGATGTAGTCGCCCCACTCGGCGGTCTCGGAGACCGACCAGCGCATCTTCTCCAGGCCGCCCTCGTACATGAGGTCCACGATGAGCTTGAGCTCGTGCAGGCACTCGAAGTACGCGATCTCCGGCTGGTAGCCGGCCTCGGTCAGGGTCTCGAAACCGGCCTTGACCAGCGCGGAGGCGCCACCGCAGAGGACGGCCTGCTCACCGAACAGGTCGGTCTCGGTCTCCTCGGTGAAGGTGGTCTTGATGACGCCGGCGCGGGTGCCGCCGATGCCGGCCGCGTACGAGAGCGCGAGGGCGAAAGCGGTGCCCGAGTGGTCCTGCTCGACGGCCGCGATACACGGAACGCCGCGGCCCTCCTCGTACTGGCGGCGGACCAGGTGGCCCGGGCCCTTCGGGGCGACCAGGGCGACGTCCACGTTGGCCGGGGGCTTGATGAAGCCGTAGCGGACGTTGAAGCCGTGGCCGAAGAAGAGCGCGTCGCCCTCCTTGAGGTGGTCCTTGATGGACTCCTCGTAGATCTCGGCCTGGAGCGGGTCCGGGGTGAGGATCATGATGACGTTCGCCCATTCGGCGGCCTCGGCCACCGGGAGGACCTTCAGACCCTGCTCCTCGGCCTTGGCCTTGGACTTCGAGCCCTCCTTCAGGCCGACGACGACGTCGACGCCGGAGTCACGGAGCGACAGCGCGTGGGCGTGGCCCTGGCTGCCGTAACCGATGACCGCGACCTTGCGGCCCTGGATGATGGACAGGTCGGCGTCGTTCTCGTAGAACAGCTCGGCCACTGGGATATCTCCTTGGTGCGCTGGTGTTGCTCCCACCGTACGGCGGGGAACGGAATCTGAGTTTCTCGGTCTCGCGATGCGAACGTCAGGCGCTGCGGTCGAGCGCGCGCAGGCTGCGGTCCGTGATGGACCGTCCGCCACGCCCTATGGCGATGGTGCCGGACTGCACGAGCTCCTTGATGCCGAAGGGTTCCAGCATCTTGAGCATGGCGCCCAGCTTGTCGGTGCCGCCGGTGGCCTCGATGGTGACGGCCTCCGGGGAGACGTCGACCGTCTTGGCGCGGAACAGCTGGACGATCTCGACGATCTGCGAACGCGTCTCGTTGTCGGCGCGGACCTTCACCAGGACGAGTTCGCGCTCGATCGCGTTGTGCGGCTCCAGCTCGACGATCTTGAGCACGTTGACCAGCTTGTTGAGCTGCTTGGTCACCTGCTCCAGCGGGAGGTCCTCGACGTTCACGACGATGGTGATGCGGGAGATGTCGGGGTGCTCGGTGACACCGACCGCGAGGGAGTCGATGTTGAACCCGCGGCGGGAGAACAGTGCGGCGATCCGGGCGAGGATGCCGGGCGTGTTCTCGACCAGGACGGAGAGCGTGTGCTTGGACATGTGAGGCGTTCTCTCTCTCGGCTCTCTCGGCTCAGTCGTCTTCGTTGTCGCCGAAGTCGGGACGGACGCCCCGGGCTGCCATGACCTCGTCGTTGGAGGTGCCGGCGGCGACCATCGGCCACACCATGGCGTCCTCGTGGACGATGAAGTCGATGACCACCGTACGGTCGTTGATGGCGTTGGCCTCGGCGATGACCTTGTCCAGGTCGGCCGGGTCCTCGCAGCGCAGGGCGACGCAGCCCATGGCCTCGGACAGCTTGACGAAGTCCGGGACGCGGGTGCCCTTGCGGGGGGCGACGGACTCGCCGAGCTGGGAGCCGACGGTGTCGTGGCCGGTCTCGTCCGCGTGGAGCACGGTGTTCGAGTAGCGCTGGTTGTAGAACAGCGTCTGCCACTGGCGGACCATGCCCAGCGCGCCGTTGTTGATGATCGCGACCTTGATCGGGATGTTGTTCAGCGCGCAGGTGACCAGCTCCTGATTGGTCATCTGGAAGCAGCCGTCGCCGTCGATCGCCCAGACCGTGCGCTCGGGCATGCCGACCTTGGCGCCCATCGCGGCCGGGACCGCGTAGCCCATGGTTCCGGCGCCGCCGGAGTTCAGCCAGGTGCGGGGCTCCTCGTACTTCACGAAGTGCGAGGCCCACATCTGGTGCTGGCCGACACCGGCCGCGAAGACGGTGCCCTGCGGCGCGAGCGCGCCGATCCGCTCGATGACCTGCTGCGGCGAGAGGCTGCCGTCCTCGGGCAGGTCGTAGCCCAGCGGGTAGGTGTCGCGCCAGCGGGTGAGGTCCCGCCACCAGGCGCTGTAGTCACCGGCGTTGCCCTCGGTGTGCTCGGCCTGGACGGCCTGGATCAGATCGGCGATGACCTCGCGGGCATCGCCGACGATCGGGACGTCGACCGCGCGGTTCTTGCCGATCTCGGCCGGGTCGATGTCCGCGTGGATGATCTTCGCGAACGGGGCGAAGCTGTCCAGCTTGCCGGTGACGCGGTCGTCGAAGCGGGTGCCGAGCGCGATCAGCAGGTCCGACTTCTGGAGCGCGGTGACGGCGGTGACCGCGCCGTGCATGCCGGGCATGCCGACGTGCAGCGGGTGGCTGTCGGGGAAGGAGCCGAGCGCCATCAGGGTGGTACAGACCGGCAGGCCGGTCAGCTCGGCGAGGACCTTCAGCTCGGCGGTCGCGCCGGACTTCATGACGCCGCCGCCGACGTAGAGGACCGGGCGCTTGGCCTGGCAGATGAGCTTGGCGGCCTCGCGGATCTGCTTGGCGTGCGGCTTGGTGACCGGGCGGTAGCCGGGGAGGTCCTGGGAGGGCGGCCACGCGAAGGTGGTCTTCGCCTGCAGGGCGTCCTTGGCGATGTCGACGAGGACCGGGCCGGGGCGGCCGGTGGCGGCGATGTGGAAGGCCTCGGCGATCGTCCGCGGGATGTCCTCGGCCCGGGTGACCAGGAAGTTGTGCTTGGTGATCGGCATGGTGATGCCGACGATGTCCGCCTCCTGGAAGGCGTCGGTGCCGATCGCCTTGGAGGAGACCTGGCCGGTGATGGCGACGAGCGGGACGGAGTCCATGTGCGCGTCGGCGATCGGGGTGACCAGGTTGGTGGCACCGGGGCCGGACGTGGCCATGCAGACGCCGACCTTGCCGGTGGCCTGCGCGTAGCCGGTGGCGGCGTGGCCGGCCCCCTGCTCGTGGCGGACCAGGATGTGACGGACCTTCTTCGAGTCCATCATCGGGTCGTACGCGGGGAGGATGGCGCCGCCCGGAATACCGAAGACGGTGTCGCACCCCACCTCTTCGAGAGAGCGGATGAGGGACTGCGCACCCGTGACGTGCTCAACTGCGGCGGACTGGTGTCCGCCGGAACGGGGCCGCGGCTGCGGATGGTGGGCCCCGGTGGCCTGCTCGGTCATCGGCATTCTCTTCTCGAAGCTGAGGGTTTTACGAGGATTCGACTCTGTGCCAGTGCAACAAAAAACCCCTCGTGCCGGGAGGCAAGCGAGGGGAGCGCGTCGGGTGCGTTGAGCGGGGACATGCTGGTCCCGGCTTCAGCCGACGCGCTTTCCAAGTACGAGAATTCGGGTGCGCATGACACTGACCCTCCCTCCGGCGGGAGGGTGATGTCAAGTAGGTGGGACGGGCGTCTCATCATGTGAGCCTCTGCGCATGGCCATCGATCCCCCGGAGGAACCACCGGCCAGGGCGGGCTGCACCGCACCACCCGGTACAGGGAACGTACCGCGCACCAGCGCACGCCGCAGCCTGTATTCGTCGAGCGGTCCGGAGAAGGCCATTCCCTGGCCGTGGGTGCACCCCATGGCACGCAATGCCAGGACCTGCTCGGGCAGGTCCACCCCGTCGGCCACCGATTGCATGCCCAGGTCGTTTGCGATCCGCAACAGCCCTGCGGTGATCTTGTGGAGGCGGGCGGATTCCACGACGCCCTCCACCAGGCCGCGATCCAGCTTCAGCATGTCCACGGGGAGGCGCCGCAGGGCGCTGATGGCCGCGTAGCCGCTGCCGAAGCCGTCCAGCGCGATCCCCACCCCGAGCCGGTGCAGGGCGGTCAGGCGGCGTTCCAGGTCGTCGAAGGGCACTCTGGGGTCGGATACGGCGAGCTCCAGGACCAGGGCCCCGGAGGGCAGCCCGTGCCGGGTCAGCAGCGCCTCCACGGAGCCCAGGGGCACGGCCCGGTCGAGCAGCCGCTGGGCGGTCATCCGGACGGCCACGGGTACGTCGTGCCCGGCCCGGTGCCGGTCGGCGGCCTGCTCCACGGCCTGCTCCAGCATCCAGCGCCCGAGCTCGGCGCTGCGGGTGCTGGTCCCGGCGACGAAGCCGGGCGGGGTGTCCGTGCCCGCGGCCGAGCCCTCGCTGTACTCGGCCACCCGGAGGAACTCCGCCGGGGTGAAGAGGATCCCCTGGGCCGAGCGCCAGCGGGCCTGCGCGGCCACGGCGGAGACCTCGCCGGTGGCCAGCGAGACCACGGGCTGGTGGAGCAGCGCGAACTCCCCCTCGTGGAGCGCGGTCCGCAGCCGCCCCGCCAGCTCGGCCTTCCGCACGACCTCGGCCTGCATCTGCGGGGCGTACAGCTCGACGCGGTCCTTGCCGCCGGCCTTGGCCCGGTACATCGCGAGATCCGCGTTGCGCATCAGGTCCGAAGGGGTGATGCCGGGGTCGGCGAAGGCCACGCCGATGCTGGCGGCGACCCTGACCTCGCTGCCCGCGATGCGGTACGGCTGGGAGAGCGTGGTGCGCAGCCGGTCGGCGATCTCGTGCACCTGGTACTCGCGGGCGCTGCGGTCGCGGCTGCCGTCGCCGAGGATCAGCGCGGCGAACTCGTCCCCGCCGAGGCGGGCCGCGGTGTCCCCGGCCCGGACCGAGTCCTGGAGCCGGCGGGCGGCCTCGATGAGCAGCTCGTCGCCGGCCTGGTGGCCGATGGTGTCGTTGACCGCCTTGAAGCCGTCGAGGTCGATGAAGAGCACGGCGGAGCTGTGGTCGCCCGCGCGCCGGCCGGTCAGGGCCTGGCGGACGCGGCGGGTGAACAGCGCCCGGTTGGGCAGGTCGGTCAGCGGATCGTGCTCGGCGCTGTGCTGGAGCTGCGCCTGGAGCCGGACCCGCTCGGTGACGTCGCGGCTGTTGAGGATGAGCCCGCCCTGGTGGCGGTTGACGGTGGACTCCACGTTGAGCCACTCGCCGCCGCCCGACTTGAACCGGCACTCGATGCGGGTGGTGGGCTCCTCGGTCGGCGGAGCGGCCAGGAAGCGGCGTACCTCGTGGACCACTCTGCCGAGGTCGTCGGGGTGGATCAGGGTCGCGAGCTCGGTGCCGACCAACTCCTCGGCCTCGCGGCCGTAGACCCCGGCGGCGGCGGGGCTCACGTACCGCAGGGTGCCGGTGGGCGCGGCGATCATGATGACGTCGCTGGAGCCCTGGACCAGGGAGCGGAAGTGGTTCTCCTTCTGGGCCAGTTCCTGGGTGAGCGCGATGTTGTCGAGGAGCATGATGCCCTGGCGGATCACGAGGGCGAGTACGACGGTGCAGCCGGTGAAGACGACCATGCGGTCGACCTTCCGGCCGTCCACGACGTTGTAGAGGATGCCCAGGGTGCACACCGCGGCCGCGAGGTACGGGGTGAGGGCGGGCAGCGATCCGGTGATGGGGCGGCTGTGCGGCCTCTCGACGCGCCGGGTCCCGGCCGGTTCCGGTGCGGGATGCAGGCGCCGGGCGCCCCAGGGCGCGTAGGCGAGCAGCAGCGAGCCGGCGAACCAGCCGGCGTCGAGCAGCTGGCCGGACTGGTACTCGGCGCTCAGCAGCGGTGAGGTGAACAGGGCGTCGCTGAGCACGGTCAGGGCGAGCGCGGCGATGGCGGTGTTGACGGCGGAGCGGTTGGTCTCGGACCGCCGGAAGTGCAGGACCAGGACCATCGAGACCAGCGCGATGTCCAGGAGCGGATAGGCCAGCGAGAGGGCGGCGCGCGGGACGCTGCCCGGGGCGCCGGACTGCGCGGTCCGCGCCGCGTGGGCCAGCGCCAGGCTCCAGGAGAGGGTGAGCAGCGAGCCGCCGATGAGCCAGGAGTCGAGCCCGAGGCAGACCCAGCCGGCCCGGGTGACGGGACGCTTGGCGAGGACGAGCAGGCCCACGATGGCCGGCGGGGCGAAGCACAGGAAGGCGAAGTCGGCCAGCGAGGGCTTGGGCACGTCCTGGCCGAGGATCACCTCGTACCAGCCCCAGACCGCGTTGCCGGAGGCGCCCATGAGGGAGGAGAAGGAGAAGAGCAGCCAGGCGGGGCGCTCGCGGCTGTCGATCGCCCGCGCGTAGGTGTAGCAGGAGACCGCGGCGAGTAACCCTGCCGCGCTCAGCCCGAAGTCACCCATGATCTCGGCGACTTCCTCCGATCCCCAGTTGAGGGCGGCGCCGACGGCGTATCCCCCGCTGACCAGCGCGAGGAGCAGCTGCATGGCCAGGCCCCTGCCTCCGCCCGAAAGGGACGGGCGGTTCAGGAGCGCCGCCCCCGGGGCGCTCACCGGTCCCCCTCGCCCGCTGGTTCCGGTGCGGCCCACTCTCGGCACCGTCGCCTCCGGCGGCTCTGCCACGTCGGATCCTTCGCCCATTGGCCGTGCATCGCCCGTCGCCCCCCAAAGTGTCCGATCACTCCCCAGCGCCAGACGTTCGTGGCGCAGCCCCTTCTTCCGGACGATACACCACTTTCGTTACTCAGCGACATGGCTTCTCTACGCTCCGTTACCAAGCGGGGAGTTGTTCCCACCGAACGCATCCGGGTGACTGCGGAGCGTGCGCACGGTGCGTCAGGTGGTGATCAGTACCGTGTGCTCCACGGGATCTCCGGCGGCGAACCGGGTGAGCTGGCGTGCCAGCAGGCGCTTGGCCCGCGGCTCGAAAGCCGTGCTGCTGCCGCCGACATGGGGCGTGATCAGGACGTTCGGAGCATGCCAGAGCGGGTGGCCGGCGGGCAGCGGTTCCGGGTCGGTCACGTCGAGGGCCGCGCACAGCCGGCCCGACTCGACCTCTGCCAGCAGGGATTTGGTGTCGACGACGGGGCCGCGCGCAATGTTCACCAGCAGGGCGCCGTCCTTCATCCGGGCGAGGAACCCGGCTCCGGCCAGCCCGCGGGTGGCGTCGGTGAGCGGGGTCGTGAGGATCACCACGTCGGCGCCGGGCAGGAGTTCGGGCAGATCGGCCAGGGCGTGGACGGGTCCGCGCGGTGTGCTGCGGGCCGAGCGCGCGACGCGGGTGATCCGCCCGCACTCGAAGGGCACGAGCCGGTCCTCGACGGCCGAGCCGATCGACCCGTAGCCGATGATCAGTACGGACTTGTCGGCGAGGGCGTCGTAGACGCCGAACCGCCATTCCTCGCGGTCCTGGCCGCGGACCATGCCGGGGATGCCGCGCAGGGAGGCGAGGGTCAGGGCGAGCGCGAGCTCGGCGGTGCTCGCCGTGTGCACCCCGGCCGCGTTGCACAGGCGCACTCCGGGACGCAGTTCGGCGAGGCCGCCGAGGATGTGGTCCGTGCCCGCGGTGAGGGTCTGCACGACCTCGACGGCGGGCATGGCGGCCAGCGGACGCACGGTGACCGCCGGGGACTTCATGTACGGGGTGACGTAGAAGACGCAGTCGGCGGGATCGGCCGGGAAGGCGTCCTCCCCGTCCCAGTGGCGGTAGGTGAAGGAGTCGGGCAGGCCGTCGATCTCCCGGGCGGGGAAGGGGAGCCAGACGTCACGGGTCTTTACAGTCATGATCAGGAGGCTATGCCAGGCGTGCGGATCAGGCCGTTGGCTAGGTTGGTGCCGGACCGGGAGGGGGACCCACGGGTGGAGCGCAGGTCGATCGGGGCGGGGGCGCTGACGGTGGGCGCCGTCGGGCTCGGCTGTATGCCGATGAGCTGGGCGTACGCGCCTTCGCGGCGGCGGGGGCAGGAATCCCTGGCGGCGGTGCACACGGCGCTGGACCTGGGGTCGAACCTGCTGGACACGGCCGATCTGTACGGGCCGTTCACCAATGAGCTGCTGCTGGGGCGGGTGCTCGCGGAGCGGCGGTCGGAGGCCTTCGTCTCGGCCAAGGTCGGGCTGCGGGCGGGGGACCAGCACGTGGTGGCCGACGGGCGGCCGGGCTATCTGCGGCGGGCCTGCGACGCCTCGCTGCGGCGGCTGCGGACCGACGTCATAGACCTCTACCAGCTGCACCGGGTGGATCCGGACGTGCCGGTGGAGGAGACCTGGGGCGCGATGGCGGAGCTGGTGGGGGCGGGGAAGGTGCGGGCGCTCGGGTTCTGCGCGCTGGGTGCGGGGGCCGGGCCGGGGGCCGGGCGGCGCGGGGACTGGGCGTACGCGACGACCGTGCGGCACCTGGAGCGGGCGCAGCAGGTGTTCCCGGTGAGCGCGGTGCAGGCGGAGCTGTCGGTGTGGTCGCCGCAGGCCGCGTGGCAGCTCCTGCCGTGGTGTGCGGCGCGCGGGGTGGGGTTCCTGGCGGCGATGCCGCTGGGCAGCGGGTTCCTGACCGGGACGCTGACTCCGGGCGAGGGCTTCGAGTCGGAGGACGTGCGGGCCCGGCATCCGCGGTTCACCGCGGACGCGATGGCTTCGAACCAGGCGCTGGTGGCGGGGCTGCGCCGGGTGGCCGGGCGGCACGGGCAGGGGGTCACGGTGGCGCAGGTGGCGCTGGCGTGGGTGCTGGCGCAGGGACCGCAGGTGGTTCCGGTGCCGGGGGCGGACCGGGCGCGGTGGGCGGCGGAGAACGCGCGGGCGGCGGAGGTCCGGCTGACGGCCGGGGACCTGGCCGAGATCGCGGCCCTGCCGGTCGCGGTGGGAGCCTGGGACTGACGGGGCCCGGGGCCACAACCACTCGATCGGGTGTACGAGTGGTGGAACTTCGGGAACCGCCGCGGCTGTTGAGTCTGATGAAAGGGCGGGACCGGAAGTCCGGAAGGGAGCAGGGCGATGCGATACGGAACGACTCGCGTGCGGCAGGCGGGGTACGGGGCTTCGGGCGCGGGGCGCCGGGGCGTGCTGGCGGCGCTGGCGCTGGCCGGGTGCGGCGCCCTGCTGGCGTCGGGGTGTTCGCCGGCGGGCGGGCCGAAGGCCGGGCCGGGGAGCTCACCACCGGGTACGGCGGCGGGATCGGGGTCGGCGGGGCCGTCGGGCAGTGCGTCCGCGTCTGCGGGCGCCTCGGTTCCGCCGGCGAAGGGCATGGTGACGGTGACCGGGGAGGTCGCCAAGGGGCTGGAGTCCCCGTGGGGCGTCGCCGAGCTGCCCGGCGGGGACCTGCTGGTGGCCTCGCGGGACAAGGGGACGGTCAGCAGGATCGCGCTGGGCTCGGGCACGGTGACGCCGATCGGCGAGGTGCCCGGGGTGGCCCCGGGCGGGGAGGGCGGGCTGCTGGGGCTCGCGCTGTCCCCTTCCTTCGCCTCGGACCGGCTGGTGTACGTGTACTTCACGACGGAGTCCGACAACCGCATCGCCCGTATGCGCTATGACGAGCAGCGGCCCGCCGGGCAGCAGCTGGGCGCTCCGGACACGGTGCTCCGGGGGATCCCCAAGGGGCTCATCCACAACGGCGGCCGGATCGCCTTCGGCCCGGACAAGATGCTCTACGCGGGGACGGGCGAGACCGGTGAGACCGGGCTCGCGCAGGACAAGAAGTCGCTGGGCGGCAAGATCCTGCGGATGACCCCGGACGGGGATCCCGTGCACGGCAATCCGGAGGCGGACTCGGTCGTCTACTCCTACGGGCACCGCAATGTGCAGGGGCTGGCCTGGGACAAGGACAAACGGCTGTGGGCGGCCGAGTTCGGCCAGAAGGCCTGGGACGAGCTGAATCTGATCGAGCCCGGCGCGAACTACGGCTGGCCGGAGGCGGAGGGCAAGGCCGGCAGACCGGGCCTGCGGGATCCGGTGGCCGTCTGGAAGACCGATGAGGCCTCGCCGAGCGGGATCGCGTGGGCCGAGGGTTCGATCTGGATGGCCGGGCTGAGGGGGAACCGGCTGTGGCGGATCCCGCTGGCCGGGACGGAGCCGGTGGCCGAGCCGGAGGCCTTCCTGGAAGGCAAGTACGGACGGCTGCGCACGGTGGTGCCGCTGGGCGGGGACCGCTTGCTGCTGGTCACGAGCGAGACGGACGGGCGCGGGTCGCCGGAAGCGGGCGACGACAGGATCCTGACACTGACGGTGCGGTGACCGGCACGGGCCCCGCTGGGGGCGGAAGGTGTGGTGGACACGGTGTTCAACATGATCGAGGAGCTCTTCAACCCGGGACGCAAGCACACGGACGAGGAGAAGAAGCGGCTGGAGCTGTCCCGGGTCGACGTCAATGACGGGGACCCGGGACGGGGGCCGATAGACCTGGACTCCGGCCAGGTGCTCATACGCCTCGGTGAGCAGCCTCCGGCCGGGGACTGACCGGCCCGGCCGGGGCGAAGAGCCGCAGCCTGTGGGCGAGGGCGGCCGCCTCGCCGCGGCCCGCGACGCCCAGCTTGGCCAGGATGTTCGAGACGTGGACGCTCGCCGTCTTCGGGGAGATGAACAGCTCCTCGGCGATCTTGCGATTGGTGCTGCCGGCAGCCACCAGGCGCAGGACGTCCCGCTCGCGGCTGGTCAGGCCGAGTGCCTCCACCGGGTCGGCCTCCGGTTCGGGCGGGGCCGGGGGTGTGTCGGCGGGGGGCAGCGGGAGCCGGGCGCGCTGGGCGAGCAGGGCCAGGTCCTCGCGCAGCCGGCGTGAGCCGAGCCGGTCGGCGGTGGCGTGGGCGGAGCGGAGCAGGGCGGCCGCCGAGTCGCGGCAGCCGCCGGCGGCCAGCAGGGCCTCGGCGAGCCGGTGGCGGGCCCGGGCCAGCAGGTACGGGCGCTCCAGCGGGCGGACGGCCGCTTCCACGGCGGTCCAGTCGGCGACGGTGTCCCGGTCCTCCGCCCGCAGCAGCTCGGCGCGCAGGTACTCGGCGTGGGCCTCCCATACCGGGGCCGGGGTGGGGAGGGGCCGGGCGGCGGTGCGCAGCACGTCCAGGGCCTCGGCTCGGCCGGTGTCGGCGGCGGGCAGGCCCCGGGAGTCCGCCTCGGCCGTCGCGGCGGCGAGGAGCAGCGGCCAGGCGTACCGGTGCTGCCCGAGCGGGAACCCGTACTCGATCGCGGCGGCCGTCTCGGAGCGGACCTCGGCGATCCGGCCCTCCCCCGCGGCGACCCCGACCGCCAGGCGGTAGAGCGGTATCCGGTGCTGGGGCTGGGTGTCGTGGGTGCCGAAGTGGGAGTGGGCGGCGGCGAGCTGGTGGGCCGCCTCGGTCAGCTCGCCCCGGGCCAGGGCGAGGTAGGCCAGCCGTGCGGAGGCGGAGCCGCGCGGGGCTGCGCTCTGGCCGACGAGCAGGGTGCGCCGGGCAGCGGCGGTGGCCTCGTCCCAGCGGCCGAGGCTGTAGAGGCTCTCCGCCATGTTGCCGCGCACCCAGGCCTCGGTGTCGAACAAGCGTGACCTGCCGACGAGTTCCGCTCCCTCTTCGGCCAGCTCCACCGCTTCCCGTGACCGTCCCATGCTTTCCAGCTGAGAGGTGAGGTTGATATGTGCACGTCCCGCGAGCATCGTGAGGCCGAGTTCGGTGGCCCGGTCCTTGACCGTGTGCAGCTCGGTGAGGCCGGTTTCGCCGGTGCCGGAGTCGGTGAGGAGGCAGCCGACCGTGATCCGCGCGTTGAGCTCCACCTCCTCGGCGCCGACCATCCGCGCGTAGGCGACGGCCCGCTGGGCCGCTTCGAGGTTGCCGGGGCCCGGGTTGTGGAGCATGCCCCAGCCCGCGGCCCGGACGAGGACCTCGGCGTGCACCTGGGACGGGGGCAGCCCCCGTACGAGCTCCTGGGCCTTGGCGATCTCCTCCCAGCCGTCGCTGCGGCCGAGGCCGGCCACCAGCCGGGAGCGCTCGGTCCAGAACCAGGCCGCCCGCAGCGGGTCGTGGCCGTCCTCCAGGCTCCGCAGCGCCGTCTTGGTGATCTTCAGGGCGCGTTCCCGCTCCCCGCCGTAGCGGGCCGCGACGGTCGCCTCCGCCAGCAGGTCGAGCCGTTGCAGCGGGGTGCTGGCCGGGTCGCAGCCGCACGGCGGGTACACGTCGGTGTCGTCCGCTGGACGCAGCGCCTCGCGGACCTCGTCCGGGGCGCTGTCCCACAGGTCCATGGCCCGCTCGAGCAGGCGCAGCTGCTCGGAGTAGGCGTGCCGGCGGCGGGCGGCCACGGAGGCGGCGAGTACGGCGGGCAGCGCCTTGGCCGGGTCGTTGGCCTGGTACCAGTAGTTGGCAAGCCGGATGACCCGCTCCTCAGCGCGGATCAGGGTCTCGTCGGCCTCCAGGGCCTGCGCGTAGTGCCGGTTGAGGCGGGAGCGCTCGCCGGGCAGCAGGTCGTCGCTGACGGCCTCGCGGACCAGCGAGTGGCGGAAGCGGTAGCCGTCGCCGTCGGTGGTGGCGAGCAGGATGTTGGCACCCACGGCGGCCCGCAGGGCCTCGATGAGTTCGTCCTCGGTGAGGCCGGCGACGGCGCGCAGGAGCGGGTACTCGACGGTGGAGCCGCCCTCGGCGACGATGCGCACCACGCGCTGGGCCTCGTCCGGGAGGACCTCGACGCGGACGAGGAGCAGGTCGCGCAGGGATTCGGTGAGGCCGGCGCGGCAGCCGCTGGCCTTGGAGGCGACGAGTTCCTCGACGAAGAAGGCGTTGCCGTCGGAGCGTTCGAAGACGGAGTCGACGAAGTCCTCCTCGGGCTGCGTGGCGAGGATCCCGGCGAGCTGGCGGCGCACCTCGGCCCGGTTGAAGCGGGGGAGCTCGATGCGCTGGACGGTGCGCAGCCGGTCGAGTTCGGCGAGGAGCGGGCGCAGGGGGTGGCGGCGGTGGACGTCGTCCGCGCGGTAGGTGGCGACGACGACGAGCCGGCCGCTGGCGAGGGTGCGGAAGAGGTAGGAGAGCAGGTGCCGGGTGGAGGTGTCCGCCCAGTGCAGGTCCTCCAGGACGAGGACGACGAGGCGTTCGGCGGCGAGGCGTTCCAGCATCCGGGCCGTCAGTTCGAACAGCCGGGCGGTGCTCTCCTCGTCGTGCGGGCCGCGCGGGGTGTCGCCGAGTTCGGGGAGGATCCTGGCGAGTTCGCCTTCCTGGCCGGCGGCAGCGGCGGCGAGCTCCTCGGGGAGCTCCCGGTGCAGGGTGCGCAGGGCAGTCGAAAACGGGGCGAAGGGAAGTCCCTCCGCCCCGATCTCCACACAGCCTCCGACGGCGACCACGGCGCCGCGGCGGGCCGCCTCCCCGAGGAACTCCTCGGTGAGGCGGGTCTTGCCGACCCCGGCCTCTCCCCCGATGAGCATCGCCTGGGGCTCCCGGCCGGCGGCGCGGGTCAGTGCGTCGGTGAGCAGGGCCAGTTCGTCGGCTCGGCCGACGAACACCGGGCTGACAGATCTGGTCTCCACGTCGCCGAGCATCGCACAGACGTCCTGCCCGGCGGCACTCGATATCGGTGCGCTTCTCATCACGTGTCAGTTCACGCGGGTCGCGGCGCGGGTCACGCGGCGCGGGCGAAGCGGCCGCGGTGTCCTCTCACCGCCTCTTCGGGTTCCTGGCTCCGCGAGGAGGAGCGGCGCGCCTTCTTGGCCTCCCGCGCCAGGCGGTATGCGTCGGCCTCGCGGATGAGGTCGGCGGTGCGGGCGGCTGCGATCTCGTACTCGAACATCTCGTACTCCCTGGTTGCGTTGCTCGGGCACCTCGTTCGGTGTGATCCCAGCTTCGCGTCCCAGGGGGTGCCGGCACATCGGTCGCATGCCGCATCTGCCGGGGGCAGGGGGCCTTAGTCCGGGGCCGTGTGTTCCCCGGACGGGCTCAGGAGACCTAAGGCAGTGCCTAGCCGGCTGCCTTCGGGATGGCGAGGAGGAGGTCGAAGTACATGAGGACGAAGAGCAGGATGCCCAGGGCGCCCAGGGCGATGCCCGCCCAGGAGACGGACCGCACCCAGGTGGGGAGGATGCGCTCGGGGCTGCTGAAGGCGGGCAGGGCCAGCACGAAGACGGCGATGATCAGGGCCAGGGTGGAGAAGATGCCGTTCACCAGGGCGGTGGTGTGCCACGGGCCGGCGAACTGGGCGGCGATCTGCGCGTTGGCGTCGGCGGCCTGGGACAGCTCGAGGCGGCCGGTGATGCTCGTGCGCTCGGACACGATGCCGGCGACCCAGCTGCCGCTGAGGGCGACGACGGACAGACCCGCGGCGACGATCGCGGAGGCGGCGGATCCGACGTGGCTCGGCTCCGCGTCCTCGGCCTGGTCCTCGTCGAACGAGTCGTCGTCCAGGTCCCCGTCGGCGAGCGCGGCGTCGGCCTCGGCCTCGGCGGGCTGGGGGGTCTCGGCCTTCTCGAGGTCGACCGTGGTGGTGTCCGCCTCGGGGGCGTTCGGGGCGGGGGTCTTCGTGGTGTCCATGCGGGGCACCGTAGGCGGCCTGTCTGAGAGTCTCATGAGAAATGCGGCGGGCCCCGCCGCGGCGGGGCCCGGTCGGGGCTCAGGCTGGACGGGCCGCGGTCCACTCGTCGGCGAGGACGCTCCAGACCTCGGTGCTCTGGCGCACGCCCCGGTGCAGGTGGTTCTCGCGCATGACGCCCTCGCGGGTCAGGCCGAGGCGCTCGGCGACCGCGATGCTCTTCTTGTTTCCGGTGGCGACGTGCCATTCCACGCGGTGCATGCCGCGCCCGTTGAAGGCCCAGTCGATGAGCACCCGGCAGGCGGCGGTGACCAGCCCTCGTCCGGCGGCGGCCGGCTCCAGCCAGCAGCCGACCTCGCAGTTGCCGGCGGCCGCGTCGAAGGCCGGGTAGAGCACGCCGCCGACGAGCGTGCCCTCGACCCAGATGCCGAAGAAGCGGGTGCCATCGTTCGCGGCCTTCTCGGCGTTCGTGCGGAGCAGCTCGCGCGCGGAGGCCAGGTCGGTGGCGCGGTCGGGGAAGCCGACGAACTGTCCGATGAACTCGCGGCCCCGGTCCATGTGGGCGAGGAACTCCTCGGCGTGCCACACCTCCAGCGGCTTCAGCTGGGCGTCTTCGGCGAGGTCTATCGCGAACATGCGTGGAGTCCTTACGACTGGTCAGCGGGACACGGATACGGATTCAGCGGGCTCCGCGCCGTCTTCGCTCGGCCGCTGTGCCGGAAGTTTCGCATGCGGGCCACGGTCGGGGGGCTCGATGCTGATCCGGGGCAGCCTCCGGTCGAGCCATGCGGGCAGCCACCAGTTGGCGCCGCCGAGCATGTGCATCAGGGCCGGGACGAGCAGGGTGCGCAGCACGAAGGCGTCGAGGGCGACGGCCGCGGCGAGCGCGATGCCGAACATCGCGATGATCCGGTCGCCGCTGAGGACGAAGGCCAGGAACACCGCGATCATGATGACGGCGGCCGAGTTGATGACCCGGCTGGTCTCGGCGAGGCCCACGCGCACGGCCCGCCGGTTGTCCCCGGTCTCCAGCCACTCCTCGTACATCCGGCTGACGAGGAAGACCTGGTAGTCCATCGACAGTCCGAACAGGACGGACACCATGATCACGGGCAGGAAGGGTTCGATGGGCCCGGCGCTGCCCAGGCCCAGCAGTTCGCTGCCCCAGCCCCACTGGAAGATCGCCACGACCACGCCGAAGGAGGAGGCGACGGCGGCGATGTTCATGGCCGCCGCCTTGACCGGGATGCCGATGGACCGGAAGGCCAGCAGCAGGAGCACGCAGCCCAGGGCGACGACCACGGAGACGAAGAGCGGGAGCTTGCCGACGATGACCTCGGCGAAGTCGTCGTAGCCGGCCGTCACGCCGCCGACGTGGACCTCCATGGAGTTGTCGTGCACGGAGCGCGGGATGACGTCCTCGCGGAGCCGGTCAACGAGGTCGCTCGTGGCCCGGGACTGGGGGGCGGAGTCGGGTACGACGGTGAGGACGGCGGTGTCCCCGCTCCGGTTGAGGACCGCCGGGCCGGTGGCCGCCACGCCCTCGGTCGTACGGAGCGCTTCGGCCAGCCGGTCCACGGCGAGCCGGTCGCCCGCGCCGTCGAGGCGGGCGACGACGGTGAGCGGGCCGTTCGTGCCGGGCCCGAACCCGTCCGCCAGCAGGTCGTAGGCCTGCCGGGTGGTGGAGGTGGCCGGGTTGTTGCCCTGGTCGGAGGTGCCGAGGTGGAGGGAGAGCGTGGGCAGGGCCAGCACCAGCATGACCGTGGTGGCGACGACGCCCAGCAGCTTGGGGTGGCGTTCCACGAAGGCGGACCAGCGGACGGCGAAGCCGGTGGCGTGCTCGGGCCGCGGGCCCTCGGCGGCGAGCCTGCGGCGCTCGCGGCGCGAGAGGGCACGCATGCCGATGTACGAGAGGAGGGCGGGCAGCAGGGTGACCGAGGCGGCGACCGTGAGGACCACCGTCACGGAGGCGGCGATCGCGACGCCGTTCAGGAAGCTCAGCCGCAGCACGAGCATGCCGAGCAGCGCGATGCAGACGGTGGCTCCGGCAAAGACGACGGCGCGGCCGGTGGTGGCGACGGCGTTCTCGGCGGCCTCCTCGACCGGGAGTCCGCGGGCCAGGCCCTTGCGGTGCCGGGTGACGATGAACAGCGCGTAGTCGATCCCGACGCCGAGGCCGACGAGGGTGCCGAGCATCGGGGCGAAGTCGGCGACGGGCATCGCGTGGCCGAGCAGGGTGATGCCGAAATAGGCGGTGCCCACACTGACCAGGGCGGTCGCGATGGGCAGCAGGCTCGCGGCGAGCGAACCGAAGGCCAGGAAGAGGACGAGGGCCGCGACGGCCACGCCGATGACCTCCGCGAGGTGGGCGGAGGGGGCCTCGGTCAGGGCGATGGCACGGCCGCCGAGTTCGACCTGGAGTCCGCCGGCCTCGGTGACGGGGTTCTTCGCCACCTCGACGACGGCCTTGGCCTGGGTTTTGGGTACGGCGTCGGCCGGCCGGTCGAAGGTGACCACCGCGTAGGCGGTGCGGCCGTCGGCGCTGATCCGGGCGACGCTCTCGGGGCCCGGGCCGTAGGGGCCGGCGACCGATCCGACGCCGGGGAGCACGGCGACGGCGTCGAGCGCGCGGGTCATGCGCTGCTCGACGCCGGGGGTTTTGACGCTCTGCCCGTCGGGGGTCCGCCACACGATGGTGTCGGTGTCCCCGCCTTGGCCTTGGAAGCCCTCGCGGAGCAGGTCGTGCGCCTTGCCGGACTCGGTGCCGGGGACCTCGTAGTCATTGGAGAACGCCGATCCGGCGGTCACGGCGGCAGCCGCGGTCCCCCCGAGGGCGAGCAACCAGATCAGAACGGCGAGGAGTCGGTGCCGCATGCACCACCGTGCGATCGCTGCCAACGGACGTGCTCCCTGAGGGGTCGGATCTTTACCGGGAGACAGCCCGTCGCAAAGAACGCGTGAACTCGTTGAAGGCCCGGCCGAAGGTCCGGAGGATCGCCCCGGGGCTCCGGCCAAGATGGTCTACACCTCAACGATCTCAGCGTTTCGTGATCGTTGGCCCCTTTCGTGTGCATCGTCACAGGGCGGGGGGGAGGTGCGGGACCTTGGTCACCGTGAGGGGCGGCCGGAGGGCTCGTGCCGGTCGTGCGGCTGGTCCCGGTCCTCGGGCTCGTCGACGCGGTAGCCCGGGATCGAGGGCCAGCGGACGGTGAGGACCACGGCGTCCTCCTCCGCGTACCAGGAGTGGTCGACGCCGCGCCCCCAGAGCACGTAGTCGCCCTGCTCGGCGAGGACGACGGTCCGCCCCGGGAACTCCAGCCGGAAGCGGCCGCTGATCAGCACCAGCAGCGCGGTGCGCTTCTCCGCGGTGGCCCAGCGCTCCCGCTCGTCGCCCTTCGGGTGGACGCCCCACTTGATCTCCACGTCCTCGCTGTGACGGGGGTCGGAGGGGTCCTTGAAGTGGCCGAGGAGCCAGCCGCGGTCGGCGGCGGCGTCGGGGGTGGCCTTGCCGGTGTAGATGGTGGAGTCGTCGTTCACGGGGCTGAGGCTAATGCAGTTGTGCGGGCTGCCCGGACACTGGTCAGCTGGTGCGATGACCATGGATCACGAAGAACTCCTGAAGGTGCGCGCCGCGTACGACGTCCGGATGCGCCGCGATGCCGAACCGGACGCGGCGCAGGCGCGCGTGGAGCGGGCCGGCGCGGTCGTCCGCCAGACGGTGCCCGGCCTCGGCTGGAACGGCGTGCTCTGGTCGGACCTCGACGCGCGGACGGCGGACGCGGAGATCGCCGCGCAGGTCGCGCACTTCGCGGGGCTGGGGACGGCGGAGTTCGAGTGGAAGCTGTACGACCACGACCGGCCGGCCGACCTGGGGGCGCGGCTGCGGGTGGCGGGGTTCGTACCGGAGCCGCCCGAGACGCTGATGGTGGGCAGGACGGCCGAGCTCGCGAAGCTGCCGGTGGATCCGCCCGAGGGCATCACGCTGCGCGTGGTGACCGACGAGGCGGGGGTGGACCTGATGATGGACGTCCACGCGCGGGCCTTCGGCACCGAGCGGCCCCGGATCCGGGAGCAGCTGCTGAGCCTGCTGCGGGAGCAGCCGGACTCCATCGCCGCCGTCGTGGCGATGGCGGGCGACACCCCGGTCAGCGCGGCCCGGATGGAGATGCGGCCGGGTACGCCGTTCGCCGGCCTCTGGGGCGGCGGCACGGACCCGCGGTGGCGCGGCCGGGGCATCTACCGGCTGCTGGTGGCCCACCGGGCCCGCGTGGCGGCGGAGCTCGGCATTCCCTACCTCCAGGTGGACGCGTCGGCGGACAGCCGCCCGATCCTGGAGCGCCTCGGCTTCGAGGTGCTGGGGGTGACCACCCCCTACATCTGGTCCAGGGGATAGGCGGGCGGTGTGGCCGGAAACGCCTGTTCCGGCTCCGGGGCGGCGGGCAGGATCGTCCGCATGGAACGCACCGAACGCACCGAACCCGCCGAACCCGCCGAACCCGCCGAACCCGCCTACCGGATCGATCCGCCCCTCACCGGCGACGAGCGCGAGACCCTCCGGGCCTACCTCGACTACCACCGGGCCACCCTCGCCTGGAAGTGCGAGGGCCTGTCCGACGAGCAGTTGCGCCGTACCTCGACGCCCCCGTCCACCCTGTCGCTGCTGGGCCTGGTCCGGCACATGGCGGAGGTCGAGCGGCACTGGTACCGCCGGGTCCTGAACGGCGAGGACATCCCGCACCTGTGGTCGGACAGCCACGACTTCCAGGCCGCCTACGAGGTCTCCGGTTCGGGCCGCGCCGAGGCGTTCGGCGCCTGGGAGGCGGAGGTGGCCCACTCCCGCCGCATCGAGGCGGCCGCCGCGTCGCTCGACGTGACGGTCCACGTGCCGCGCTGGGAGAAGGAGGCCTCGCTGCGCATGCTGACGCTCCACCTCATCCACGAGTACGCCCGGCACAACGGCCACGCCGACCTGCTCCGCGAGGCCATCGACGGGGTCACCGGCGACTGAGCCGGCGCTGCCCGCGCGCCGCCCGCTCTCGCTGGGCTCCCGGACCGGACACGGATACGGACGGGGACACGGATACGGCGGCCGGGCTCAGGCCGCGCGCCAGTAGCCCAGTGCGTTCACCCGCTGCTTCGGCAGGGCGAGTTCCTTGCGCAGGTACGCGACCAGCGCGCGGGTCGTCGCCGTGTCGCAGGCCAGCCAGACGTACGCCGACGCCGGGTCGGAGCCGACCAGCTCCGGCAGCTCCGCCCGGACCCGGTCGGCCAGCGCCGTCCCGGACCGCGGCACCCGGCGGACGTCGTGCCGGTCCACGTGCTCGCGCAGCGGCAGCCCGGAGTCGGAGTCGTGCTGCGTCTCGAACCAGACCGTCGCGGGGGTCTGCGGGTAGGCGTCCAGCAGCGAGTTGATGGCCGGGAGGGACGCCGTGTCGCCGATGACCAGCAGCCGCTCCGGCGCCGGGTCCGGAGCGGTGAACCCCGTCCCCTGCACGGTGGCCTCGACGGTGTCCCCGGCCTTGGCCGTGCGCGCCCAGTCGCTGGCGACGCCGTCGTGCAGGGCGAACTCGAAGCAGAAGGTGCCCGCTTCCGGATCCGGGTCCACCAGCGTGTAGGCGCGCTGGTGCGGCTTGCCCGCGCCCTCGAGCCACACGCGCACCCACATCGTCGGGTGCAGCGACTCCCCGGCGGCGGCCAGCAGCCCGCCGTCCGTGAAGTACACCCGGCGGTAGTGCTCCGTGACGTCTTCCGCGCCCGTCACCGTGAAGGTGAAGTCCTTGCCCCTGAACAGCTTGAGGACCACGCCCTCCCAGCCCTTGACTACCGCCATGTCCAGCCCCTCCCCCGACACCCTTATAGTTAGGCCAGCCTAACCTAATGCACCATGGGGAAGAGTGTGAGCAGCGTGATCAGTGAGAGCAGCGCGAGCAGCGGCGACCGGGCATCCGGCAGCGCCCACGAGGCCCGCGAGGCGTACGGGACCCACGAGGTCTTCCGCGATCCTTGGGGCATCCCCCACCTGCGCGCATCCGACGCCCTCGCCCTGGCCTACGCCCAAGGCCGCGTCACCGCCCTCGACCGGGCCTGGCAGCTCGAGGTCGAGCGCCACCGCGCCCAGGGCTCCAGCGCCTCCTTCCTCGGCGCGGAGTGCGTTGCCTGGGACCGCTTCGCCCGCCAGAGCCGCATCGACGACACCGCCCGCCGCTGCTACGAGGCCCTGGACGCCGACGACCCCGAGACCGCCGCCTGGGTCCGCGCGTACGTCGACGGCGTCAACGACGGGCTCGGCGCGGGCGCCTCCCGCGACGAGCGCTTCGCGCGCACCGGCCTGACGGCCACGCCCTGGGAGCCCTGGGTTCCGCTGGCGATCTGGACCGCCACCCACATCCTGTTCGCCGGCTTCGCCACCAAGCTGTGGCGCGACCGCGTGGCCCGCGCCCTGGGCGAGGACGCGGTCACCCTCTTCGCCACCGACGGCCCCGGCACCGCCGGCAGCAACGGCTGGATGGTGCCGGGCGACCGCACCACCACCGGCGCCGCGATCATCGCGGGCGACCCGCACCGGTTCATCGAGGACCCGGGCGTCTACCAGCAGATACGTCTCTCCTGCCCGGAGTACGACGTCCTCGGCCTGGCCGTGCCCGGCGTCCCCGGCCTCGCCCACTTCGGCCACACCGGCTCCGCCGCCTGGGCCATCACCAACGCCATGGCCGACTACCAGGACCTGTACACCGAGCAGCTGCGCGGCGAGGGCCCCGGCATCGAGGCGCTCGGACCGGACGGGGTCTGGGAGGCCGTCGCCCGGCACACCGAGACCATCACCGTGGCGGGCGGCGAGGGCGCGCCCGAGACCGCCACCGAGGTCGAGGTCGAGGTCCTGGAGACCGCCCGTGGCCCGGTGATCGTCAACGAGGACGGCCGCACGCTCTCGCTGCGCTACCCGCCCCGCGTCCGCGAGGACCTCGGCTTCGGCGCCCTGCCCGCCCTGCTGCGCGCCCGTACCGTCGCCGACATCGACCGCGCCTTCGACGGCTGGGCCGAGCCCGTCAACGTCGTCCACGCCGCCGACTCCGAGGGGGGCCTGCTGCACCGCGTCGCGGGCGCCGTGCCGCTGCGCGACAGCGCCAACCGGCTGCGCCCCGTGCCCGCATGGGACCGCGGCCACGACTGGCAGGGCTGGGCCGAGACCCCCGCCGAGCCCGTGCAGGGCTTCGCCGTCATGGCGAACGCCCGCGGCATCGCCTCCCCGCTGGGCGTGGAGTTCGCGCCCCCGCACCGCGCCAACCGCATCCGCGAGCTGCTCAGCGGCTCCGCCGACTGGTCGCCGAAGGCGATGGCCGACGTACACGCGGACACCCGCCTGGCCTCCGCCGAACCCCTGCTCGCCCTGCTGCCGGCGCTCGACGGGCTGTCCCCCGCCGCGGCCGCGCTGCGCGAGCGGCTGCTGGCCTGGGACCGGCACATGGCGGCCGACAGCACCGACGCCACCGTCTTCGCGGCCTTCCGGACCGCGACCGTACGGAGCCTCGCCGCCGATCCCGTCTTCGCGGACCTGGCCGGCGCCCCCGCCGGCCCGGCGGTGTTCCACCCCTGGCTGTACCTGGTCCCCCGGATCGGCTACGCCCTCGAAGGCCTGCTCACCACCTCCCTCCTGCCCGGCCTCGACCGCGCCGCGCACGTCCGGGCCGCCCTGGAGGAGACGGCCTCGGCCGGCGCCCCCGACGCGCCCTGGTCCCAGGTCCACCGCCTCGCCCCCTGGTCGGCCCTGCCGGACCCGGAGGCCGAGTGGCCCGGCCTCGGCGGCGACCACGACTGCGTGAACGCCACCTCCTCCGTCCCCGGTTTCACCGACCTCACCGCCCGTGCGTCGGCGGCCCGTTACGTCTGGGACCTCGCCCGGCGCGAGGACAGCCTCTGGGCGGTCCCGCTCGGCGCGGACGGTGTCCCCGGCGCACCCCACCACCGCGACCAGCTCCCCCTGTGGGCACGCTGCGAACTCGTCCCCGTCGTCACCGACTGGACCCGTCTCACCAAGGAAAACGCATGATCTCGACCAGACAGCCCGTGTACAGCCACCTCGTCGAGGGCTTCGGCACGGTCGCCATCACCCCCGTCGACCCGGCCGCCGACTCCGCCCTCATCCACGGCTGGGTCACGCAGGAGCGGGCCCGCTTCTGGGGCATGGGCGAGGCCAGCCGCGAACTGGTCCAGGAGATCTACGAGGACGTCGACCGCCGCACGACGCACCACGCGTTCATCGTCAGCCGTGACGGCGAGCAGGTCGCGCTGTTCCAGACGTACGACTGCGCCGAGGACCGGGTCAGCGAGTGCTACGAGGTCCAGCCCGGGGACGTCGGCCTGCACCTGCTGATCGGCCCCAGCAAGGGCGCCGCCGAGCACGGGTTCACCTCCTCCCTGCTGACGGTCTTCCTCGGCTTCCAGTTCTCCGTCGGCAAGGCCCGCCGGGTGATCGCCGAGCCGGACGCCCGCAACGAGAAGGCCATCGCGGTCCTGGTGCGCAACGGCTTCGCCACCGGCCCCGAGATCGAACTCCCGGAGATCGACCTGCCCGAGGTCTACCTGCCGGCGAAGAAGGCCCGCCTGACCGTCTACGACCCGCGCGCCGCCGCGGCGTCGGCCTGACCCCCGGCCGGCCATGCCCGCGGCCGGCGGACCTGCCGGCCAGCACGCCCGCCGGCCGGCACGCCCGCCGCGGAAACGGCAGACGGCCCCGCACCGGACTTCCGGTGCGGGGCCGCCGCCGTGGTACCTGCCCTGCCGCTACTCGGACACGCCCAGGCGCTCCAGGATGAGCTCCTTGACGCGCGCCGCGTCGGCCTGGCCGCGGGTGGTCTTCATGACCGCGCCGACCAGCGCTCCGACGGCCGCGATCTTGCCGCCGCGGATCTTGTCGGCGATGGCCGCGTTGCCCGCGATGGCCTCGTCCACGGCCGCGCCGAGCGCGCCCTCGTCCGAGACGACCTTCAGGCCGCGCTTCTCGACGACCTCGTCCGGGGTGCCCTCGCCGGCGAGGACGCCTTCGAGGACCTGGCGGGCCAGCTTGTCGTTCAGCTCGCCCGCGGCGACCAGCGCCGCGACCCGGGCGACCTGCGCCGGGGTGATCGGCAGCTCGTCGACGACGACGCCCTGCTCGTTGGCGTTGCGGGCCAGCTCGCCCATCCACCACTTGCGCGCGGCGGTCGAGTCGGCGCCCTCCTCGATCGTGGCGACGATGGAGTCCACCGCGCCCGCGTTGAGGATCGACTGCATGTCGTGCTCGCTGACGCCCCACTCCTCGCGGAGCCGGTTGCGGCGCACGCGCGGCATCTCCGGCAGACCCCCGCGCAGCTCCTCGACCCAGGCGCGGGCCGGGGCCACGGGGACCAGGTCGGGCTCCGGGAAGTACCGGTAGTCCTCGGCGTTGTCCTTGATGCGGCCGGCCGTGGTGGAGCCGTCCTCCTCGTGGAAGTGCCGGGTCTCCTGCACGATCGAGCCGCCGCCGCTCAGCACGGCCGCGTGACGCTGGATCTCAAAGCGGGCGGCGCGCTCGACGGAGCGCAGCGAGTTGACGTTCTTCGTCTCGCTGCGGGTGCCGAACTCGGACTCGGGGGTCGGGCGCAGCGACAGGTTCACGTCGCAGCGCATCTGACCCTTGTCCATGCGGGCCTCGGAGACGCCGAGCGCCTTGATGACCTCGCGCAGCTCGGCGACGTACGCCTTGGCGACCTCGGGGGCCCGTACGCCCGCGCCCTCGATCGGCTTGGTGACGATCTCGATGAGCGGGATGCCGGCGCGGTTGTAGTCCAGCAGGGAGTGGGACGCGCCGTGGATGCGGCCGGTGGCGCCGCCGACGTGCAGCGACTTGCCGGTGTCCTCCTCCATGTGGGCGCGCTCGATCTCCACGCGGAAGATCTCGCCGTCCTCCAGCTGGACGTCGAGGTAGCCGTTGAAGGCGATCGGCTCGTCGTACTGGGAGGTCTGGAAGTTCTTCGGCATGTCCGGATAGAAGTAGTTCTTCCGGGCGAAGCGGCACCACTCGGCGATCTCGCAGTTCAGCGCGAGACCGATCTTGATGGCGGACTCGACGCCGATCGCGTTGACGACCGGCAGGGAGCCGGGCAGACCGAGACAGGTCGGGCAGGTCTGCGAGTTGGGCTCGGCGCCCAGCTCGGTGGAGCAGCCGCAGAACATCTTGGTCTTGGTGCCGAGCTCGACATGGACCTCGAGGCCCATGACGGGGTCGTACGACGCGAGGGCGTCTTCGTACGACATCAGTTCGGTGAAGGTGGTCACGGTGAAACTTTCCCTCTCAGCCCAGCAGGACGTCGTCGTCGCCCAGGCGCTTCAGCTCGCGGTACAGGATCGCGAGGCCGGTGACGATGGCGGCGGCGGACACGGCGGCGTCGACAAGCCGCAGCATGTCGCCGTCGCTGCGGGCAAGCTTGGCCTGCTTGGCGACGCTCACGGCACCGAACGCGGTGGAGGCGAGCGAGACGTAGACGCCGGTCTTCGACTTCTTGAAGTTCTTGGCCTTCTTTGCCATGGCACTCACAGGGACGGAGCCTCCTCGAGCAGCGGGTGACCCCAGCGTGCGACGAAGGCGGCCTCGACGGCGGCACCGACCTTGTAGAGCCGGTCGTCCTTCATCGCCGGGGCGATGATCTGCAGCCCGACCGGGAGGCCGTCCTCCGGTGCCAGGCCGCAGGGGAGCGACATGGCGGAGTTGCCTGCGAGGTTGGTCGGGATGGTGCACAGGTCCGCGAGGTACATCGCCAGCGGGTCGTCGGTGCGCTCACCGATCGGGAAGGCGGTGGTCGGGGTCGTCGGGGAGACGATCACGTCGACCTGCTCGAAGGACTTCTCGAAGTCCTTGGTGATGAGCGTGCGGACCTTCTGGGCGGAGCCGTAGTACGCGTCGTAGTAGCCGGAGCTGAGCGCGTACGTGCCGAGGATGACGCGGCGCTTGACCTCGTCGCCGAAGCCGGCCTCGCGGGTCAGGGCGGTGACGTCCTCGGCGGACTTGGTGCCGTCGTCGCCGACGCGCAGGCCGTAGCGCATGGCGTCGAAGCGGGCCAGGTTCGAGGAGCACTCGGACGGCGCGATCAGGTAGTACGCGGCCATCGCGAGGTCGAAGGAGGGGCAGTCCAGCTCGACGATCTCGGCGCCGAGCTCCTTGAGGAGCTCCACCGACTCGTTGAACCGCTGGACGACACCGGCCTGGTAGCCCTCGCCGGCGAACTGCTTGACCACACCGACGCGCATGCCGGCGACGGAGCCGTTGCGGGCCGCCTCGACGACCGGCGGGACCGGGGCGTCGATGGAGGTGGAGTCGAGCGGGTCGTGGCCGGCGATGACCTCGTGGAGCAGCGCGGCGTCCAGGACCGTACGGGCGCAGGGGCCGCCCTGGTCGAGGGAGGAGGAGAAGGCCACCATGCCGTAGCGGGAGACGCCGCCGTACGTCGGCTTCACACCGACGGTGCCGGTGACGGCGGCGGGCTGGCGGATGGAGCCGCCGGTGTCCGTGCCGATGGCGAGGGGCGCCTGGTACGCGGCGAGCGCAGCCGCGGAGCCGCCACCGGAGCCGCCGGGGATCCGGGTGAGGTCCCACGGGTTGCCGGTCGGGCCGTAGGCGCTGTTCTCCGTCGACGACCCCATGGCGAACTCGTCCATGTTGGTCTTGCCGAGGATCACGACGTCGGCTTCCTTCAGCTTGCGCGTCAGGGTGGCGTCGTAGGGCGGGATCCAGCCTTCGAGGATCTTCGAACCGACGGTGGTCGGGACCCCGACGGTGGTGAAGATGTCCTTGAGGGCGAGCGGTACGCCGGCCAGCGGGCCGAGCTTCTCGCCGGCCGCGCGCTTGGCGTCGACGGCGCGGGCCTGGGCGAGGGCGCCCTCGCGGTCGACGTGCAGGAAGGCGTGGACCTTCTCGTCGGTCGCGTCGATGCGGGCCAGGTGGGCCTCGGTGACCTCGACGGCCGTGAGCTCGCCGGAGGCGATCTTCTCGGCGGTCTGGGCCGCCGTGAGCTTGATGATGTCGACCATGGCTGTTAGTCCTCCCCCAGGATCTGCGGCACCTTGAATCGCTGCTGCTCCTGGGCGGGAGCGCCGGAGAGCGCCTGCTCGGGGGTGAGCGAGGGACGGACCTCGTCCGCGCGCATGACGTTCGTCAGGGGCAGCGGGTGGGAGGTCGGCGGGACGTCTTGGTCGGCGACCTCGGAGACGCGGGCGACCGCGCCGATGATGTCGCCGAGCTGTCCGGCGAAGTGATCCAGCTCGTTGCTGGACAGCTCAAGGCGCGCCAGCCGAGCGAGGTGGACGACCTCCTCGCGCGTAATGCCAGGCATGCAGCGATCCTCTGGGGGTGGGTGGATGTGTGGTTTCGGAGCCAATCCTATGGGGCGGGGCGGCCGGGCTGCGAAACGGTTTGCCCTTGCGCCGCGAAGGGGCCGGCCCGAAGCCGCCGGGCGCGACCTCCCAGGCTCCGCCCGAACCCGCCCCCGATCTCGGGCGCGGCCCAAGCCGGGGCTCCGCCCCGCACCCGTCCCCCGATCTCCGGCGCGGCCCAAGCCGGGGCTCCGCCCCGCACCCGTCCCCCGATCTCGGGCGCGGCCCAAGCCGGGGCTCCGCCCCGCACCCGTCCCCGATGTCGGGCGCGGCTCAAAGACCGGGGCTCCGCCCCGCACCCCGCGCCTCAAACGCCGGCGGGGCTGGATTTGCCCGATGTCGTCGGCCTTCTGCGGCTGGATGGCCCCCGGAGGGAGGCCGCACCTACGGACGCAGCCGAGGCATATACAGCCCCGCCGGCGTTTGAGGCGTGGGGTCTGGGGCGGAGCCCCAGCAGCGGCGGCTAGCCGGCCCGGTCGGCTCAACCAGCCCCGCCGGCGCTTGAGGCGGGGGGCCGGGCCGAGCCCCAGCAGCGGCGGCTGGCCGCGGCCAGCCTCGGCGGGGGGCTGGCGGAGCCGCGGCGGCGGGCCGGACACCCCGGCGGGGGTCAGAGGGCGTCGGCCTCGGCTGCGGCCAGTTCCGCCGAGATGTCGGCCGGGCGGCGCCAGCCGCGTTCGCCCCGGGCGAGGAGCCACGCGGTGGCCTCCTGCGGCGGCATCGCGGCGGCGACCAGCCACCCCTGTACCGCGTCGCAGCCCAGGTCCCGCAGCCGCTCCCACGTCTCGTCGTCCTCCACGCCCTCGGCGACCACGAGCAGCCCCAGCGAATGGGCGAGGTCGACCGTGCAGCGGACGATCTCCGCGTCCTGCGCGTCGACCGCGAGCCGCCCCACGAAGGACCGGTCGATCTTGAGCTCGCTGACCGGCAGCCGGCGCAGGTGGACCAGGGAGGAGTAGCCCGTGCCGAAGTCGTCCAAGGACATCTTCACGCCGTGGCCGGTGAGCCCGGCCATGGTGTCCGCCGCCCGCTGCGGATCCTCGAGCAGCACGTGTTCCGTTATCTCCAGCTGGAGGCCGCTCGCCGGGACCCCGTGCCGGGCCAGCCGCGCGGCCACCGCGCCCGCGAAGCCGGGGGTGTGGACGTCGCGCGGCGAGACGTTGACGGCGACGGGCACCTTCAGGCCCTGGGCCCGCCACCGCGCGACCTGCGCGAGGGCCGTCTCCAGGACGTACTCGGTCAGGTGCGGCATCAGCCCGGAGGTCTCGGCGATCGCGATGAACTCGTCCGGGGACACCCGGCCGCGTTCCGGATGCACCCACCGCACCAGGGCTTCGAGCCCGGCCACCTGCCCGTCGAAGCGGACCTTCGGCTGGTAGTGGAGTTCCACTTCGCCCGCGTCCAGGGCCCGGCGCAGATCGCCAAGGAGGCCGAGCCGGTCGGGGGTGTTGCTGTCGCGCTTGGACTCGTACACCTCCACGCCCGTGCGGTCGCGCTTCGCCTGGTACATCGCGACGTCGGCGCGGCGCAGCAGCCCTTCGGCGTCGAGGGCGTGGTCGGGGAAGACGGCGAGGCCTGCGCTGGCCTCCAGGACGAGCGTGAGGCCGTCCAGGTCCAGCGGGGAGCTGAGCTCGGCGACCAGGTGGCGGGCGATCCGCTGGGCGCTGGTGGTGGAGTCGGCGACGGGCAGCAGGACGGCGAACTCGTCTCCGCCGAGCCGGGCGGCCTCGGCGTCCTCGGGCAGCGCCTGGCGCAGCCGGTCGGCGATCTGCAGGAGCAGCCGGTCGCCCGCCAGGTGGCCGAGGGTGTCGTTGACCGCACGGAAGCGGTCCAGGTCGATCAGCACAAGAGCTGCCCGGGTGCCCAAACGTTCAGCCTCGTCCAGGGCGGACCAGGCCCGCTCCAGCAGCCACTGCCGGTTCGGCAGTCCGGTCAGCGGGTCCCGGAGCTGTTCCTCGGCGCGGGCGCGGGCGATCCACAGGGTGGAGTCCAGCGCGATCAGCGGTACGGCGAACAGCGGCAGCAGGACCGGCTGTGTGACGGCGACGACGCAGATCAGCGGGGCGATCCCGAGCAGGGCGACCGCCACTAAGGCCTGCCGGAGCAGGGCCGTACGGGCGACGGTGGGCAGGCCGCCGCCGCGCGGGGCGAGCGCGATCCACAGCAGGACCCGGGTGGCGAGCAGGTAGGCGACCGCCACGAGGACGATCTCGGGTACCGCGTCGATCTCCCAGGTGGTGGGCCGCCACGGGTTCTCCACGGACGGCGCCTCGCCGAAGGCGGCGAGCACGAGGGCTCCCGCGCCGATGCCGAGGATGTCCGCGGAGCCGTGCAGCAGGCCCTGCCGCCAGCGGTGCCGGCGTGCGGCGCCGACCAGGGAGACCACGGCGAGCGAGACGAGTCCCGCGGGCACCCATCCGTAGAGGAGGAGCACGCCGAGGGTGAGCGCCGCGCCCGAACCGGTGCCGCCCCACCAGCGGTCGCGGCCCAGTGCGACGAGGTGGCCGACGATGACGCCGGTGAGCAGGGCGAGCGCCCAGCCCACCGCGCCGCCGGGGAACAGCGCGTGACGGCCGCTCAGCGCCGAGACGACCCCCGCTCCGAGTGCCACGACGGCCAGGCCCACGACGGCGAAGGACAGCAGTCCGCGCCGTCCGGTCTCCTCCGTGCCGGTGCCGAGCGGCCGGGTCTCCGGTGTCCTGGATCCGAGGACACCGAGCCGGCCCGCCCGCATGGACGGGATGTCCCCGCCGAATTCAGGTGACGGGTCGGCGCTTTCGGTGGGTTTCATGCCCGTCCCTCTCACAGCCGGCGATGCCGATGTCACGCGATGGCCCCGATGTCATGCCATCACGGCTGACATCGCGTCCGGCAGCCGTGCACGACAGGCGCACCCCTCAACAGTAGGACGCGGGAGGGTCCCAGGGGCAGCGGTCGGCGGTGGTTGCCCGAATGCGACCCAGCCATCCTCATCAGTACGGTATCCGCCGAACGGGTGAGTTTGGACCAGGACCCCCCGGTCACCCGTCCGATGATCCGACAGCTCACCGCCCTACGACCAGCCTTGTACCAGCCGTTTACCACCGTCCGTCGCGCCTGGCGTGCGCCCGCCCGTACGGCCGCACGCCGCGCATCCGTTCACCTTCGCCACTCACCCGCGGATGTGTCCGGGCGATTGCCTTCCGGCCGCTACTCCGCTCCGCCGTCGCCGTCCACCGGAAGCGCGGCCTCGCGGGCCGCGTCCGGTCCCTGCTCCAGCAGGACCTCGAACCCGGCGTCGTCGAGGATGGCGAGCTTCAGCTGCACGGCCTTGTCGTACTTGGAGCCCGGGTTGTCGCCGACCACGACGAAGGAGGTCTTCTTCGACACCGAGCCGGTGACCTTGGCCCCGCGGCTCTGCAGGGCCTCCTTCGCGCCGTCGCGGGTGTGGCTCTGCAGGGTGCCGGTGACCACGACGGTCAGCCCCTCCAGCGGGCGCGGCCCCTCCTCCTCGGCGGAACCTTCCTCCTCCATCCGGACCCCGGCCTCCCGCCACTTGCGCAGGATCTCCTGGTGCCAGTCGACGGCGAACCACTCCTTGAGGGAGGCCGCGATGATCGCGCCGACCCCGTCGGTGGCCGTCAGCTCCTCCTCGGTGGCCTGCTCGATGCGCTCGATCGACCGGAATTCGCGGGCGAGGGCCTCCGCGGCGACCGGTCCGACGTGACGGATCGACAGGCCGTTGATGACGCGGGCGAGCGGGCGCTCCTTGGCGGCCGCGATGTTCTCCAGCATCGCCAGGGCGTTCTTCTTCGGCTCGCCCTTCTGGTTGGCGAAGACCGTGACGATCTTCTCCTCGCCGGTCTTCGGGTCCCGCTTGGGCAGTCCGCTGTCCGGATCCAGGACGTACGCCTTGATGGGCAGCAGGTCCTCGATGGTCAGGCCGAAGAGGTCGCCCTCGTCGAGCAGGGGCGGCCGGGCCGGCTCCAGCGGGCCGGTGAGGGCGGCGGCCGCGACCATGCCGAAGTTCTCGATGTCCAGGGACTGCCGGCCGGCCAGGTAGAAGAGGCGCTCGCGCAGCTGCGCGGGGCAGGTCTGCGCGTTGGGGCACCGGACGTCGATGTCCCCCTCCTTCATCGGCCGCAGCTCCGTCCCGCACGCGGGGCAGTCGGCGGGCATCACGAACTCCCGCTCGCTGCCGTCCCGCAGGTCCACCACCGGCCCGAGGATCTCGGGGATGACGTCGCCCGCCTTGCGCAGTACGACGGTGTCCCCGATGAGCACGCCCTTGGCCTTGACGACCTCCTGGTTGTGCAGCGTCGCGAACTCGACCTCGGAGCCCGCCACGTGGATGGGCTCCACCTGCGCGTACGGAGTGACGCGCCCGGTGCGGCCGACGCCGACCTTGATGTCGATCAGCTTGGTGTTGACCTCTTCGGGGGCGTACTTCCAGGCGATCGCCCAGCGCGGGGCGCGGGCCGTGGAGCCGAGCCGTCCCTGGAGCGCGATCTCGTCGAGCTTGACGACGACGCCGTCGATCTCGTGCTCCACGGAGTGCCGGTTCTCGCCGAACTCCGTGATGAACGCGCGCACCTCGGCCAGTGAGGAGACCACCTTGTTGTGCCGGGCGGTGGGCAGGCCCCACTCCCGCAGCAGGTCGTAGGCCTGCGACTGCCGCTCGATCTCGAAGCCCTCGCGGGCGCCGATGCCGTGCACGACCATGTGGAGCGGACGGCTCGCGGTGACCTTCGGGTCCTTCTGGCGCAGCGAACCGGAGGCCGCGTTGCGCGGGTTGGAGAAGGGCTTGCCCTCCGCCTCCACGAGCCGGGCGTTGAGCTCCTCGAACTTCTCCATCGGGAAGTAGACCTCGCCGCGGATCTCGACGAGGGCCGGGATCCGGTCGCCCTTCAGCCGGTCCGGGATCTCGCGGATGGTGCGGACGTTGGGCGTGATGTCCTCACCGCTGCGGCCGTCGCCGCGGGTGGCGGCGCGGGTCAGCCGGCCGTCCTCGTAGGTGAGGTTGACGGCGAGGCCGTCCACCTTCAGCTCGCAGAGGTAGTGGTAGTCCCGGGTGTTCACGTCCCGGGCCACCCGGTCGGCCCAGGCGGACAGTTCCTCCTCGTCGAAGGCGTTGTCGAGGGAGAGCATGCGCTCCCGGTGCTCGACGGAGGCGAAGTCCGTCTCGTACGCCCCGGCCACCTTCTGGGTGGGCGAGTCGGGCGTGCGCAGTTCCGGGTACTGCTCCTCCAGTGCCTCCAGCGAGCGCAGCAGCGAGTCGAACTCGGCGTCGCTCACGACCGGCTGGTCGTTCACGTAGTACCGGAAGCGGTGCTCCTCGATCTGTTCGGCCAGCAGCGCGTGCTGCTCACGCACCGCCGCCGGTACTGCCGTGTCCTGCTGTTCGGCTGCCATGCCGTGTCCTCCCGTGGCCCGTCTCGACCGTCACTCAGGGTTGTCGGCGAGCGACCTCGCCGCCCTGACGCAATGCGCCTGCACCGCGCGGGCGTAGGCGGGCGAAGCGCCCGCCAGACCGCACGACGGGGTGACCACGACGGACTCCGCGAGAGTCCCCGGGGCCAGCCCCAGCCTGCGCCAGAGCTTCCTGACACCCATGACGCTACCGGCAGGGTCCGACAACGGGCCGTCGGTGCCGGGCACCACTCCGGCGAAGAGTTTCGTCCCGTCTTCGACGGCCTCGCCGATGGCGTCGTCCTCGCGCTCGGTGAGCAACGAGAAATCGAACGACACGCCCGCGGCGCCGGCCCGCCGCAGCAGTCCGAAGGGCACTTCGGGGGCGCAGGAGTGCACGATCACGTCTCCGTCGTGGACGGCGAACAGCTCGCGCAGGGTCCCCTCGACGACCTGCCGGTCGACGGCGCGGTACGTCCGGTACCCGCTCGCGGAGCGCACCCGCCCGAGCAGTACGGCGGTCAGCGACGGCTCGTCGAACTGGAGCACGACGTCCGCGCCGGGGATCCGCCTGCGTACGTCGGCCAGGTGCCCGCGCAGGCCCTCGGCGAGCGATCCGGCCAGGTCCCGGCAGGCGCCGGCGTCCTGGAGCATGGCCTCGCCGCCGTGCAGTTCCAGGGCCGCGGCCAGCGTCCACGGCCCGACGGCCTGGACCTTGAGCCGGCCGGTGTACCCCTGGGTGAACTCCTCCAGGGCGTCGAGGTCCTCGCCGAGCCAGGACCGCGCGCGCTTGGTGTCGCGTCCCGGGCGGTCGCTCACCCGCCAGCCGCTGGGCTCGACGTGCGCGTACATGTCGACCAGCAGCCCGAGGGAACGGCCGATCATGTCCGCGCCGGGGCCCCGGGCGGGCAGTTCGGCGAGGTACGGGAACTCCTCGAAGGAGCCCGTCACGGTCTTGGCCGCCTCGCGGGCGTCCCCGCCGGGCAGCGAACCGACGCCGGTGGCGCTCGCGCTCATCGGCCCGGCCGCACGGTCAGGTCGTTGACCTCGGCGTCGCGCGGCAGGTCGACGGCCATGACGACGGTGGTGGCCACGGACTCGGGGTCGATCCAGTCGGCCGGGTCGTACTCCTTGCCCTCCTGGGAGCGCACCTTGGCCTGCATGGGGCTGGCGGTGCGCCCCGGGTAGACGGAGGTCACGCGGATCCCGTTCGCCTTCTCCTCCTCGCGCAGCGAGTCGGCGAGGGCCTTCAGCCCGTGCTTGGAGGCGGCGTAGGCGCTCCAGTCGGCGTGGGCGTTCAGGCCGGCGCCGGAGTTCACGAAGACGACGGTGGCCTTCGAGGCGCGCAGGGTGGGCAGCAGCAGCCGGGTGACCTCGGCGGGGGCGACCAGGTTCACGTTGAGCTGCTGGTGCCAGGTCTTGGGGCGCAGTTCGCCGACGGGTCCGAGGTCCACGATCCCGGCGACGTGCAGCAGGGAGTCGATGCGCTCGGGGAGGGCCTGCTTGGAGAAGGCCCACGAGAGCCGGTCGGGGTCGGCGAGGTCGCCGACGAGCACGCCCGCCCCCGGGTACCGCTCGACGAGCTGCTTGCCGCGGGCGGCGTCCCGGGCGAGGAGGACGAGGTCGTCGCCGCGGGCGTGCAGGCGGGCGGCGACGGCGGCGCCGATGCCGGACCCGGCACCGGTGATCAGGTGAGTAGCCATACCGCCATGCTCGCACCCCCGGCCCGATCGGCCGGCACGGCCCGGTGGCCCGGCCGGCACGGCCCGGTGGCCCGCCGTCAGAGGCCCGCGGCCGCGCGCAGGGCGGCGGCGGTCTTCCCGGCGTCGTAGTCCGCCGGGACGCCCTCGACCAGGATGACCTCGCCCGGGATGTGGCGGGTGCGCAGCGGGATGAGCGCCTGGTAGGCGGGTGAGGCGTACCAGGCGCGGGCGCGGGCCAGGTCCGGGAAGCCGATCATGACGACCGTGCCAGGGAAGGGCCCTTCCAGCACCTCGACCTCCGTGCCGTGCACGAGGAAGCGGCCCTCGAAGGGCTCCATGGTCGACTGGATCCGCTCGATGTACTCGAGGATGTCCTCGTTGACGGCCTCGGGGCGGATGTGGGCGATGGCGTAGGCGGTCACGGTCTGCTCCCCTGTCAATCGGCCTGCGGGTGCGGGCCGTTGATCCGATCCTGGCAGGGCGCGGCATGGGCCGCGATTACCCGCGGGGTCATGCCGGAGCGGGCTGGAAGGTGCGCCGGTAGGCGATCGGGGAGACGCCGAGCGCGGTCCGCATGTGCTGGCGCAGGGAGTTGGCGGATCCGAAGCCGGCCCGGTGGGCGACCAGGTCGACCGGCAGGTCGCTGGATTCCAGCAAGTGGCGTGCGATCTCAAGGCGTTGGGTGGTGAGCCATTGGACGGGGGTCATGCCGACCTCGTCGCGGAACCGCCGGGTGAAGGTGCGCAGGCTCATCCGGGCGTGGGCGGCGAGTTCGGCCAGGGTGATGGGCTCGGCGAGGCGTTCCAGGGCCCAGGCGCGGGTGGCGGTGGTCGTGGCGACGGTGGGTTCGGGGACCGGGCGGTCGATGTACTGGGCCTGGCCGCCGTCGCGCCAGGGCGGGACGACGCACAGGCGCGCGGCCCGGTTGGCGACGGCGGAGCCGTGGTCCTGGCGGATCAGGTAGAGGCAGAGGTCGACGCCGGCGGCCACGCCCGCCGAGGTGAGGATGTCGCCGTCGTCGACGAAGAGGACCTCCTCGTCGAGCCGGACGTGCGGGAAGCCCCGCTGGAACTCGGGTGCGTGCTTCCAGTGCGTGGTGGCGGGCCGGCCGTCGAGCAGCCCGGCCGCGGCGAGGACGGCGGAGCCGGTGCACAGGGAGACCAGCCGCGTGCCGGGCCGGATCGCGGCGAGGGCGTCGGCCAGCGCCTGCGGGAGGGGTGCGCCGTGCGCGAGGTCGTCCATGGAGTGCGTGGGCGTGACGATCACGGTGTCGGCCGCGGCGAGCGCCTCGGGGCCCGCCGAGACGACGACGGTGAAGCCCGCGTCGCTGGCCACGGGCTGTCCGTCGGCGGTGCAGACGGTCAGCTCGTAGAGCGGGTTCCCGGCCTCGTCCTGGGCGTTCCCGAAGACGCGGGAGGGGATCCCGAGCTCGAACGGCGGGGCTCCTTCGAGGGCGAGTACGGCGATGCGGTGCATGGCCAGATCCTGTCACATGGTGGCCGTCTGGCCAATACCATGACCCGCTTCCCGCGCCGAGGCTGGTTCCAGAGCAGCACCGGAGACACCTGGGAACGGCTGCGGAACCCGAGGAGAAACAACATGCGCGCCATCGTCGTCAGCCAGTGGGGCGGACCCGAGGTACTGACCGAGACCGAGCTGGAGCGGCCGGAGCCGGCCATGGGCGAGATCCTGGTACGGGTCCACGCGGCCGGGGTGAACCCGGTCGACTGGAAGACCCGGGCCAGCGGCGCCCTCATCCCCTGGGGCCCGGTCCCGCAGGTCGGCTGGGACGTGTCCGGCACGGTCGAGGCCGTCGGACCGGGCGTGACCGTCCACCATGTCGGCGACGAGGTGTACGGGATGCCCCGCTTCCCGCAGCAGGCCGGCGCGTACGCCGAGTACGTGACCGCACCGGCCCGGCACTTCGCCCGCAAGCCCGCCTCCCTGGACCACGTGCAGGCGGCCGCGCTGCCGCTGGCGGCGCTGACCGCCTGGCAGGCGCTGGTGGACACCGCCGGGGTCTCGGCCGGGCAGCGGGTGCTGGTGCACGCCGCGGCCGGCGGGGTCGGACACCTGGCCGTGCAGATCGCCAAGGCCCTCGGCGCGTACGTGATCGGCACCGCGAGCGCGGGCAAGCACGACGTGCTGCGCGGGCTCGGCGCCGACGAGGTGATCGACTACCGCACCACGGACTTCGAGGACGCCGTCGCCGACGTGGACGTCGTGATCGACGCCATCGGCGGGGACTACGGGCAGCGCTCGCTGAGCGTGCTGAAGCCGGGCGGCCACCTCGTGACCCTGCCCGGGCCCGACGGCATCCCGGCCGACACCCGGGGCGTGCGGGCCGCCTGGGTCCTCGTGGAGCCGGACCTGAAGGGCCTGGAGGAGATCGCGGCCCTGGTCGAGCGGGGCCTGCTGAAGCCGCTGGTCGACACCGTGCTGCCGCTGGAGCAGGCCGCGAAGGCCCACGAGATCGGCGAGCTGGGCCGGACCACCGGCAAGATCGTCCTGACGGTGGCCCAGGCCTAGGCCCAGGCCCGCTGTCGCTGTCGCTGCCGCTGCCGTTATACGGAGGCGGCGGCCCGCCGGGTCGTGGCGATGGTGGCGGAGCCGACCACGCGGGTGCCGTCGTAGAGCACGATCGCCTGGCCGGGGGCCACGCCGCGGACCGGCTCGGTGAAGGAGACGCGCAGCTCGCCGTCCACGAGCTCGGCGAAGACCTCGGTCTCGCCGCCGTGGGCGCGCAGCTGGGCGGTGTACGTGCCCGGGGCGGCGGCCGTGGAGCCGCACCAGCGCGGGCGGATCGCGGTGAGCGCGGTGACGTCGAGGGCCTCGACGGGGCCGACGGTGACGGTGTTGTTCACCGGGGAGATGTCCAGGACGTAGCGCGGCTTGCCGTCGGCGGCGGGGTGGCCGATGCGCAGGCCCTTGCGCTGGCCGATGGTGAAGCCGAAGGCGCCCTCGTGGGTGCCGACCTTCTCGCCGGTCGCCTCGTCGACGATGTCGCCCTCGGCCTTGCCGAGGCGGTTCGCGAGGAAGCCCTGGGTGTCGCCGTCGGCGATGAAGCAGATGTCGTGGCTGTCGGGCTTCTTGGCCACGGCCAGGCCGCGCGACTCGGCCTCGGCGCGGATCTCTTCCTTGGTGGTGAGGGTGTCGCCGAGCGGGAAGAGCGCGTGGGCGAGCTGCTTCTCGTCGAGGACGCCGAGGACGTACGACTGGTCCTTGGCCATGTCGGAGGCGCGGTGCAGCTCGCGGGAGCCGTCCTCGTTCAGGACGACGGTCGCGTAGTGGCCGGTGCAGACGGCGTCGAAGCCGAGGGCGAGGGCCTTGTCGAGCAGCGCCGCGAACTTGATCTTCTCGTTGCAGCGCAGGCAGGGGTTCGGGGTGCGGCCGGCCTCGTACTCGGAGATGAAGTCCTCGACCACGTCCTCGCGGAAGCGCTCGGCGAGGTCCCAGACGTAGAAGGGGATGCCGATGACGTCCGCGGCGCGGCGGGCGTCGCGGGAGTCCTCGATGGTGCAGCAGCCGCGGGCCCCGGTCCGGAAGGACTGCGGGTTCGCGGAGAGCGCGAGGTGGACGCCGGTCACGTCGTGCCCGGCTTCGACCGCGCGGGCGGCGGCGACGGCGGAGTCCACGCCGCCGGACATGGCGGCCAGGACGCGAAGGGGGCGGGCGGTGCGCGGCAGGTTCTCAGTCATAGCACCCACCAGGGTACGGGGAACCGCGCGGGGTCACAGCGCGTTATCGGCTGTGGGGGGTGGATCACATGGTGGAGCAGGGAAAGCGGGCGCCGAAGGCGTCGAAGGCACCGCGCAGGACGCGCAGGGCGGTGCTCTTCGGCGGGCTCGGGATCTTCACGGCCGCGGCGATCGCCGGGCGGGAGGAGATCGGGCGGGCCTGGTGGCTGATGCCGGGGGTGAGCAAGCCGCGCAAGGACGGCGAGCTGGACCACGCCGGCGCGAGCTGGACGGCGGCCTCGCCGGCGAACTGGCGGCTGGCGGACCGGCCCGACGACTACCGGGTGGACCGGATCGTCGTGCATGTCACCCAGGGCGGCTTCGCCTCCTCCGTGGACGCGTTCAAGAACCCCTGGCACAAGGCGTCCGCGCACTACATCGTGCGCGGGGACGGCCACATAGAGCAGATGGTGCGCGAGCTGGACGTGGCGTTCCACGCGGGGAACCGCTCCATGAACGAGCGCAGTGTCGGCATCGAGCACGTGGGCTTCGTCGACCGGCCGCGGGACTTCACGGACGCGATGTACGCGGCGTCGGCCCGGCTGGCGGCCGACATCTGCCGGAGGTACGGGATACCGGCGGACCGGGGGCACATCGTCGGCCACTCGGAGGTCCCGGGCGCCGACCACACGGACCCGGGCCCCCACTGGGACTGGGACCGCTACGTACGCATGGTCGGCGAGGCCCTGGCGGCCGCGTAAGGCCGGGTCGGTCACGGCCGTCCACGTCCGGCCGCGGCTCGTCGCGGCCGGTCGCGGCCCTAGCTGAGGCCGGCCGTGCGGGCGCGTTCGACGGCCGGGCCGATGGCCGCGGCCAGGGCGGCGACGTCGTCCTTGGTGGAGGTGTGGCCCAGGGAGAAGCGCAGGGTGCCGCGGGCCAGCTGGGGGTCGGTGCCGGTGGCCAGCAGGACGTGGCTCGGCTGGGCGACGCCCGCGGTGCAGGCCGAGCCCGTGGAGCACTCGATGCCCTGCGCGTCGAGCAGCAGCAGCAGCGAGTCGCCCTCGCAGCCGGGGAAGCTGAAGTGCGCGTTGGCCGGGAGCCGGTCGTCGGGGTCTCCGCCGAGCACCGCGTCCGGAACGGCCGCACGGACGGCGGCGACCAGCTCGTCGCGCAGCCCGCCGATCTCGGTGGCGAAGCGCTCGCGCCGCTCGGCGGCGAGGACCGCGGCCACCGCGAAGGCGGCGATGGCCGGTACGTCGAGGGTGCCGGAGCGCACGTGCCGCTCCTGCCCGCCGCCGTGCAGGACGGGGACGGGGCTCTGGTCGCGGCCCAGCAGCAGGGCGCCGATCCCGTACGGGCCGCCGACCTTGTGGCCGCTGACGGTCATGGCGGCGAGGCCGCTGTCGCCGAAGGAGACGTCGAGCTGTCCGAAGGCCTGGACGGCGTCGGAGTGCAGGGGGATGCCGTGCTCGCGGGCGACGGCGGCCAGTTCGCGCACCGGCATGACGGTGCCGATCTCGTTGTTGGCCCACATGACGGTGGCCAGGGCCACGTCGTCGGGGTTGCGCTCGACCGCCTCCCGGAAGGCGTCCGCGTGCACCCGCCCGTAGCGGTCCACGGGCAGGTACTCGACCTGGGCGCCCTCGTGCTCGGCCAGCCAGTGCACGGCGTCGAGCACGGCGTGGTGCTCGACGGGGCTGGCCAGCACCCGGGTTCTGGCCGGGTCGGCGTCCCGGCGGGCCCAGTAGAGGCCCTTGACGGCGAGGTTGTCGGCCTCCGTGCCGCCGGCGGTGAAGACCACCTCGCTGGGGCGGGCGCCGATCGCGTCGGCGAAGGCCTCGCGGGCCTCCTCGACGGTTCGGCGCGCCCGGCGGCCGGCGGCGTGCAGGGAGGACGCGTTCCCCGTGGCGGCGAACTGCGCGGACATCGCCGCGGCGGCCTCCGGCAGCATCGGGGTGGTGGCGGCGTGGTCGAGGTAGGCCATGATCCCCCGATTCTACGAGCCCGCCGGGCCGCCCCTCGCCCGGCCCGTCAGGTCCGGGGGGCTCGGGCGAGCTGGCGGGACTGGGCGACCAGGTGGCCGGCCGAGTCCCAGACCTCGGCGTCCTCTTCGAGGAAGCCGCCCGCCAGGTTGCGGGTGGTGATGGCGATCCGCAGCGGGCCGGGGGCCGGGCGGCGCCGGACGTGGGTGGTGAGCTCCACGGTCGGGGTCCAGCCCATCAGGCCGAGGTCGAAGGCGGTCGGGGGCAGCGCGTCCACCGCCAGCAGCATGGACAGCGGGTCGGCGTCGCGGCCGTCGGCCAGCTCGAACCAGGCCCGCATCTCGCCCTTGCCCGAGGGTGCGCCCAGCGCCCAGCCCGCGGTCGCGGGGTCCAGCCGCAGCCGCAGCCGGTCGACGATCGCGGAGCTCCCGGGGATCGGCGCGGGGCCGGCCTCGGGGCCGATGCAGTCCTCGTAGGCCGGCATGACGGGCGGCAGGGCCGTGGTCCGCACCTCGTCGGACAGGGCGGAGAGGTCGCCGTAGGAGGCGAGGACGCGGATGCGCTCGACCTCGGCGCCGCTCTCGTCGTACTGGAACAGCGAGGCCTGGCCGGTGGAGAGGGTGCGGCCGACCCGGACGACCTGGGTGCGGATCACGGCGGGGCCGGGCACGGAGGAGGTCAGGTAGTGCGCGGAGACGGTGAACGGGTCCGGGTGCGGCAGGGCGGCCGCCAGGGCCCGGCCGACGAGGGCCAGCAGGTATCCGCCGTTGACGGCGCTGATGATCGTCCAGCCGGCGGAGAGCTCCGCGTCGTACACCCCGGACTCGTCCGCGCGCGCGGTGACGGTGGTGTCGCGGTCGAACTCGCTGTCGCCGATGGTTGCCTGGGCAGCTGCGTGTGACATGAAACCGACGGTACACCGGCTTCCTACTAAGCGGTAGCTTTCTTTTGTTACGGCTCTTCGGCCACCGACGAGCGGCGGTTCCAGGCCAGCGGCGCGCGCCAGTGGTAGCGCATGGCGAGCAGGCGCAGGACGAAGGTGGTGACGATCGCGAGGGCGGTGGTCACGGCGTTGAGCGCCTCGAAACCGATGGCCACGGCGACCATCGCGGCGCCGACGACGGCGGGCACGGCGTACATCTCGCGGTCGCGCAGCAGGGACGGCACCTCGTTGGCGAGTACGTCGCGCAGTACGCCGCCGCCGACGGCCGTGGCCAGTCCCAGGGCGGCGGACGCGGTGAGCCCGAGGCCGTACTCGTAGGCCTTGGTCGTGCCCGTCACGCAGAAGAGGGCGAGGCCGGCCGCGTCGAAGACGTTGATGGCGCGGTTGATCCGCTGGACCTCGGGGTGCAGGAAGAAGACGAGCGCGGCGGCGATCAGCGGGGTCACGAAGAAGCTGAGCTCGCCGAAGGCGGCCGGGGGGACCGCGCCGATGACCAGGTCGCGGAAGAGGCCGCCGCCGAGGGCGGTGACCAGCGCGAGGACGCAGATGCCGAAGACGTCGAAGTTCTTGCGTACGGCGAGCAGGGCGCCCGCGGTGGCGAAGACGAAGATGCCGGCGAGGTCCAGTGCATGCTGAACCCCTGGCGGGAAGAGATCGTGGAGCACCGGCTCATTGTCGCCTGTGGCGGGCCCGGCCCCGACCCTCCCCCGGAGGCCGTCCGGGGGTCGTATGGGAGGTGGTCCGGGGGCCCCGGCGCCGCGCGGGCCGCCGGGCACGATGCGCCGGCGGGGCTGGATGGGGATCCAGCCCCGCCCGCGGTTTCGGCCGCTACTCCGAAACCGTGACCACCGCGTCCGCCGCGCCCGGCAGGGGCTTGTCGCCCGGTGCCTGGTCGGGGGCGTTCTCGGGGTGGTGGCAGGCCACCTGGTGGCCGGTCTTCAGGGCCAGCAGCGGCGGCTCCTGCGTCGTGCAGATCTGCGTCGCCTTCCAGCACCGGGTGTGGAAGCGGCAGCCGCTGGGCGGGGAGATCGGCGAGGGCACGTCGCCCTTGAGCAGGATGCGGCCGCTCTTGGCGCCGCGCCGCCGCGGGTCCGGCACCGGCACCGCCGACATCAGCGCCGTGGTGTACGGGTGCATCGGCGCCTCGTACAGCGACTTGTTGTCCGCCAGCTCGACGATCTTGCCGAGGTACATCACCGCGATCCGGTCCGACACGTGCCGGATGACCGAGAGGTCGTGCGCGATGATCACGTACGTGAGGCCGAGCTCCTGCTGGAGGTCGTCCAGCAGGTTGACCACCTGGGCCTGGATGGAGACGTCGAGCGCCGAGACGGGCTCGTCCGCCACGACCAGCTTCGGCTTCAGCGCCAGGGCCCGCGCGATGCCGATGCGCTGGCGCTGACCGCCCGAGAACTCGTGCGGGTAGCGGTTGTAGTGCTCGGGGTTGAGGCCGACGAGGGACAGCAGGCGCTGCACCTCCGCCTTGAGGCCGCCCTCCGGCTGCACGCCCTGGAGCTTGAACGGCGCGCTGACGATCGTGCCCACCGTGTGCCGGGGGTTCAGCGAGCCGTACGGGTCCTGGAAGATCATCTGGATGTCGCGGCGCATCGGCCGCATCCCGGCGACGCCGAGGTGTGTGATGTCCTTGCCCTCGAACTCGACGGTGCCGCCGCTCGGTTCGAGCAGCCGCGTGATCAGCCGGCCCATGGTCGACTTGCCGCAGCCGGACTCGCCGACGACGCCCAGGGTCTCACCGCGCCGGACGTCGAAGTCGATGCCGTCGACGGCCTTGACCGCGCCCGCCTGCCGGCGCAGCAGCCCCTTGGTGATGGGGAAGTGCTTGGTCAGGCCGCTGACCTTGAGGAGCACCTCGGGAGCCGGAGCGGCGGCGGAAGCGTCGGGCGAGTCCGTGGCCTGCTCGGGAATGACGGCCGGGTCCGTCTTCTTGATGTCGGTCACAGCTTCGGCGCAATCTCTTCGGTCCAGATCCGGGTCCGCTCCTCCTGCGACATGTGGCAGGCGGACCAGTGGCGGCTGCCGTCCTCCTCGACCAGCTCCGGCCGCACCGTGCGGGTCACGTTGCCCTTGGGCACGTCGGCGTACGGGCAGCGCGGGTTGAAGGCACAGCCGCTCGGGATGTTGATCAGGCTGGGCGGCGAGCCCTTGACCGGGATGAGGCGCTCGGTCTGTTCGCGGTCGATGCGCGGCATCGAGCCCAGCAGGCCCCAGGTGTACGGGTGCCGGGGCTCGTAGAAGACCTTCTCGGCCGTGCCGCGCTCGACGCACCGGCCGCCGTACATCACGAGGAGTTCGTCGGCCATCTCGGCGACCACGCCCAGGTCGTGCGTGATCATGATGACCGCCGAGCCGAACTCCTGCTGGAGGTCCCGGATGAGGTCGAGGATCTGCGCCTGGACGGTGACGTCCAGGGCGGTCGTCGGCTCGTCCGCGATGAGCAGCTCGGGGTTGTTGACCAGCGCCATCGCGATCATGGCGCGCTGGCGCATGCCGCCGGAGAACTCGTGCGGGTAGCTGTCGACCCGCTTGTGCGGCTCGGGGATGCCCACGCGGTCGAGGAGGTCGACGGCGCGCTTGCGCGCGGCCTTCTTGTCGACCTTGTTGTGCACCCGGTAGGCCTCGGCGATCTGCTTGCCGATGGTGAAGTACGGGTGCATCGCGGACAGCGGGTCCTGGAAGATCATCGCGATCTCCCGGCCGCGCAGCCTGCGCACCTCGTCCTCGTCGGCGGAGAGCAGCTCCTTGCCGTCCAGCCAGATCTCGCCGGAGATCCGGGCCCGCTGGCGGCCGTACTGGCCGACGCGGTGCAGGCCCATGATGCCGAGCGAGGTGACCGACTTGCCGGAGCCGGACTCGCCCACGATGCCGAGGGTCTTGCCCTTCTCCAGGGTGAAGGAGAGCCCGTCGACCGACTTGACCAGTCCGTCCTCGGTCGGGAAGTGCACCTTGAGGTCGCGGACCTCGAGGAAGGCGGTGGGGGGCCGCGTGCCGTCGACGGGCTCGTGCAGAGCTCCGGTCTTGGTGAGATCGGTCATGACAGCCTCACTCGGGGGTCGATCACCGCGTACAGGAGGTCGACGATGAGGTTCGCGGCGACGACGAAGAACGCGGAGATCAGGGTGATGCCCAGGATGACCGGCAGGTCGTGGTCGCTGATGGCGCGGACCGCGTTGTAGCCGAGGCCGTGCAGCGAGAAGGTGGACTCGGTCAGCACCGCGCCGCCCATCAGGGCGCCGAGGTCCAGGCCGAGGACGGTCAGGATCGGCGTCATCGTGGAGCGCATGGCGTGCTTGCCGATGACGACGGGCTCGGTCAGGCCCTTGGCGCGGGCGGTGCGGATGTAGTCCTCGCCCAGGACTTCGAGCATGGTCGCGCGGGTGAGCCGCGCGTACATCGCCGCGTAGAGGAAGGCGAGCGAGACCCACGGCAGGATCATGCCGTTGAACCACTTGCCCGGATCGTCGGCGAACGTCGCCTCGGGACGCCCGAACCAGCCGAGCTGGTCGGAGAAGAAGGCGATGAACAGCATGCCCGTGAAGTAGATGGGGAGGGAGACGCCGGCGAGGGCGACACCCATCGCCGAACGGTCCAGGACCGTCCCGCGCTTGAGGGCGGAGATGACGCCGGTGGCGACACCGCCGATGACCCAGATCACGACGGCACCGGCCGCGAGGGCCAGGGTGACCGGCAGCCAGTCCAGCAGCAGCGGCCAGACCTCCTGCTCGGTCTTGAAGGAGTAGCCGAAGCAGGGCGCGGCGCATTGCGTGACGTCGGAGCCGTTGGCGTACGTACGACCCGCCACCAGCCCGACGACGAACTTGCCGAACTGGACGAGGATCGGGTCGTCGAGACCCATCTTCTGCCGGATGCCCTCGATGGCCGCGGGGTCGGACTGCTTGCCGACGAAGTACAGCGCCGGATCCGTCCCGATCAGCTTCGGGAAGAGGAAGAAGATTCCGAAGGTCACCAGCGAGATGACCAACAGCATGACGATGACGGCGAAGATCCGTCGGATGAGATATGCAAGCACTGCGCTCGGCCTGGCTGCGGCCCGGGGGCGCCCCCTTCTGGAGAGCGCCCCCAGGCCGAAACCGCGGCCATCACCTGCCCTTCGTGCCTAGCGGGTGTGGCACTGGAACACTGGAACTGGACTGCCTGGCTGACTGCCTGACGGACGAACCGTTACTTCACGACACCGAGCGACGCGTAGTCGTACCGGCCGTTGTAGGCGTCGGAGGTGTACGCGTTGGTCAGGCGGGAGCTGCGCCAGGTGATCGTCTTGTCGTAGACGAAGGGCAGGTAGACCGCGGCCTCGGAGACCTTCTGGTTCATCTGCTTGTAGATGTCGCCGGCCTTGGTGGGGTCGGTCTCCGCGATGGCGTCGTCGAACAGCTTGTTGATCGCCGGGTCGTTCAGCTCGGAGAAGTTGTTGTTGCCGCTCTGCAGGATGTAGCGGCCGTCGACCAGCGGCTGGGAGAAGCCCTGCCCGCTCGGGAAGTCGGCGCCCCAGCCCATGATGATGATGCCGTAGCCCTTCTCCTTGACGACCTTCGGCGAACCGATGATGCCGGAGGTCTGGGCGCCGTCGAACTGGTCGACGTCGGCCTCGATGCCGACCTGCTTCAGGGCGTTCTGCAGGGAGACGGCCGTGGCGACCTCGACCGGCTTGTTGTTGCGGACCGCGATGGTGGTCTTGAAGCCGGACTCCTTGCCGCACGCCTTGAGGGCCTCCTTGGCCTTCTCGAGGTTCGGCTTGCCGTCGTTCTTCAGGACCTCGTAGGGGTCGTACTTGCCGTCGGAGCCCTTGATGCCCAGCGGGAGCATGTTGGGGGCGATGTCGCCACCGGCCTGCGGGCCGCCGCGGGCGGTCTGCAGGGACTTCTTGTCGGCCGCGTAGATGACGGCCTTGCGGCACTCGATGTTGTCGAACGGCGCGACGGTCTGCGGGAAGACGGCGTACCGGATGAAGCCGGTCTGGCCGTTGTCCAGGTTGTCCTTGTGGTCCTTCAGCGCGGTGGCGCGGGCCGCCTGGCCGATGCCGGTCGCGTTGATGTCCAGGTCGAACTCGCCGTTCATCAGGCGCTTGTCCATGTCGTCCGCGTTCGACATGAAGGTGACCGAGATGGAGTCCGGGAGCGCCTTGCGGATGGTGTCCGACTCGGGCTTCCAGTTCTCGTTGCGCGAGAGCTTCATGCTCTTGTTGGGCTCGTACGAGTCGATCTTGTACGGGCCGCTCGAGAAGGGCTTCAGGCCGTACTTGGCCGCCGTGTCCTTCTCCTGCTTGACCGGGCTCGCCGCCGGCATGGCCAGCATGTTCTCGAAGTCGCCGTTGGGTACCGGGAGCTTGAAGATGATGGTCTTCGCGTCCGGGGTCTCGATCGCCTTGAGGCCGAGCTTGTCGGGCGCGGTGTCCTTGTACGGGCCCGGGTACTCGGTCTTCGGGTCGAGGACCTGCATCAGGTAGACCGGGCCGCCGGAGATGACGTCCTGGGCCCAGGTGCGCTGGATGCCGTACTTGATGTCCTGGGCCGTGATGGGCGTGCCATCCTCCCAGGTCACATTGTCCTTGAGGGTGTACTTGTACGTCTTGCCGCCGTCGCTGATCTCGGCGTTGGCAGTAGCGAGGTCGGGGACGAGCTCGGTGCTCTGCTCACCCGGGGCCGCCTTGAAGCTGACCAGCTGACGCGTGTAGTAGCGGGAGAAGTCCCACATGAAGCCGTAGTAACCGCGCTGCGGGTCCCACGAGTCGGCCTCCTGGGTGCCGACGAACTTGAGCTCGCCGCCCTTCTTGTCCGACGCGTTGGCGATCTTGCCGATACCGGCGTTGAAGCCGCCGCCGGCAGCCGGCTTGTCTTCCTTCTTCTCGTTTCCGCCACAGGCGGTCGCGGTCAGCATGACCGCGAGCACGGCGGCTGTGCCAGCGGCAAGCCTGCGCTTCGACGTGCGATGGGTAGTCACGATGCTCGCAACCTCCGTTGTAGTTACGGTGTACGTACGGCTCGAAGCCGGTTCCTGGTGTGCCCTGCGATGGCTAGCGGGAGCCCTTCGGGTCGAGGGCGTCACGGACGCCGTCGCCGAAGAGGTTGAAGGCCAGCACGGTGATGAAGATCGCTACGCCGGGGAAGATCATGAAGAGCGGATCGTCCTCGTAGGTCCGCACGGCCGTGGAGAGGGTTTCCCCCCAGGACGGTGTGGGCGGCTTGACGCCGACGCCGAGGAAGCTGAGGGCTGCCTCGGTCAGCACGTTGGTGGGGATCATCAGCGTCGAGTAGACGGTGATGGGCGCCACCAGGTTCGGGAGCAGTTCGCGGAAGAGGATGTAGAAGCGGCCCGCGCCGAGGCTGCGCGCGGCCTCGACGTACTCGCGCTCGCGCAGCGACAGGGTCTGTCCGCGCACGATGCGGCCGATGTAGGGCCAGCCGAAGAATCCGATGACCAGCACCAGTACGGCGATCCGCAGGCCCGATCCCTCGAAGCCCCACAGCTTGCCGGGGACGACGGAGATCAGCGCGATGATGAACAGCAGCTGCGGGAAGGCCAGCAGCAGGTCCATCACGCGGCTGATCGCCGCGTCGACCCAGCCGCCGAAGTAGCCCGCGACGATGCCGAAGAAGGTGCCCAGCGAGACCGCCACGAAGGCGGACAGGAAGGCGACCAGCAGCGAGATCCGGGCGCCGTAGACGATCCGGCTGAACACGTCGCGCCCGTTGACCGGTTCGACGCCCAGCAGGAAGTCGCTACTGATGCCGCCCCAGTCGCCGGCCGGCAGGCCGAGCAGCGGGTCCAGCATGTCCTCGTGCAGCTCCTCCGGCGGGTGGCCGAAGGCCTTGACGATCAACGGCGCGAAGATCGCGACGAGGATCAGCAGGAGCACGACGACACCGCCGGCCAGGGCGACCTTGTCGCGCTTGAGGCGCAGCCAGGCGATCTTCCACGGCGAACGTCCCTCGATCGCCTTCAGGGGAACTCCGGGGGCGGCCACGGCTGCGGGCTCGGCCGCGGTGGTGTCGTGCAGTGGTGCCGTCATCGTGGTGGGGACCCCTCTCGGCCGACGGTGGCCGGCCCATGCCCGCCGCTGTGGCGGCTTGTTTCTTTCGGCGTCGCGTGATGGTGCGATTGGCGCGAAATGCGCCTGAAGTGCACGTGAAGGGCTGGTGGTTGTCAGATTGACCGGCCTTCGGTGGGGGGAGTCTTCAACGCCCTCTCAATCGGCCGCCAGACCTGCCGGGGATGTGATGCGCAACCGTGATCTGCACCGCCACCTTCCGTTATCCGAACCACGCGCTCTGTTGAGCGGTGAAACACCGCCCGTTCGGCGCGGAACGGACATCCGGCCCAACTACCGTTTCGGGCCCGGATCCTGGGCACATTCGGTGGATATGGCGAAGGCCGCACCGATGGGACCGGTGCGGCCTTCGAGACGGATGTCTCGGTATGCGGATGTCTGGAAACCGGGCGGTGTACGGCCGGAATTCCCCTGTCAGTACGCGGGCGCCTGGCCCTCGCGGTCGTAGAAGGGGCGGGTCTGCGCGCGCAGCCACATCGCGACGGGGTCGTGCTCGTCCGCCAGCGCGACCGTGCACACCGGGACGCCCTCGGGGACCACGCCGACCGACTGGCGCATCATCTCCCGTACGGATTCCAGCGCGGGCGCGGAGGCGTCGTACAGGTCGAGCCCGACCGCCAGGTAGGGGGACCCGAGCGCGGGCTGCACCCAGGCGCGGCGCAGCGACCGGACGGCCGGGGTGCGGTGCGCGTGCTGGGTCAGCAGCCCGTAGAACTGCGGCAGCTCCAGGGAGGGCTCGGACAGCCGCAGCGGCCCGGCCGGCATCCGGTCCAGGCCGGTCGCGATCCGGCGCAGGTCGGCCCACGGGACGCCGAGCCCGCCGCCCTGGGCGTGCGGGTTGAGCCACAGGCCCCAGCGGTCCGGGTAGAGCGCGCGGGCGATGTCCCGCCCGGTGACCACCTCGTAGCCCCGGTTCCAGCCGCTGGCGGCCAGCTCCTGCGGGGAGGTCACGCACGGGGCGTAGCCGAGGCTCTCGACCTCCATGCCGCCGTACTGGGCGTCCGGGGAACCCGGCTGCCCCTGCCACAGCAGCATCCACACCCGGCCCTCGGCGAGGGCGTGCAGAAGTGACTCGTAGCCCTCATAGCGCCCGGGAGTCACCTGGCGCAGCATGTGCTCGACCTGCCCGGCCGCGGCCGTGCCTGACGCACTCACCCGGTACCCCTCTTCGTCCGCCCGTCGTCCACGCGTACCCCAGCTTAAGCGGCCCTACGGAAGGTAGAAGGGGCGTACGCGCTCACGAATCCAGTCCGTGACCGGGTCCTGCACGGCGTCGAGGAGGATCAACTGCACCGGCCAGGGCGCCGGGACGCGGGTCAGGGCCCGGCCGAGGGCCTCCAGCGGGGCGCCGCGCGTCTCCGGCTCCCATCCCACCAGTCGGACACCGATGAACAGTTCCGGCTCCCCGCCCTCGACGCTGGCGAGGCAGCGGTGGGCGGCGGCGACCACGCCGGTGGTGCGGAACTCCTCGGCGGCGGCGGCCAGGAAGTCCACCGGGTCCTCCTGCCAGTCGGGCTCGTAGAGCCGGACCCGACCGCCGGTGGACGGCCCGTCGAGCGGGGTCCGCCCGGTACGGCACAGCTCCGCCACGGCGGGCGGGGGCAGGGGCACGCCGACGGCGCCCTCGGGATTGAGGGCGATGCCGAGCTGCGGGGGCAGGCCGCGGGCGAACTCCACGGCGGGGGCCACGGCGAAGTCCATGCCGGGGCCGACGCAGTAGCGGAACTGGGCCTCGGAACTGTAGACGGGGACGTACGCGGCCCCGCCGATGTCCATGGTGGGCAGGTCGAGGCTCGGGGCGTCGGGTGCGCCGCCGCCGGGCAGGGGCACCCAGACCTGGCTGCGGCCCAGCACCTCCAGGATCCGGGCCCCGGCGTCCGGCTGCCCGAGCGCCGCGCCGAGCACCTGCTCCAGCTCATTCCCCGGCCAGCCGGTGCCGCTCGCGCTGCCTTGCATGTGCCGCTTGCCTCCGTCTGTGGTCCCGCCGAACGTCGTGGCGAGATTATCCGCTGCGCCCGCGCCGGGGGCTCCGCCGGGGCAACCCGCTCCTCAGTCGCCGGAGGGGCTGTCTTGTGCCGCGGCACCGCTGCGGGGGCTCCGCCCCCGTACCCCCGCTCCTCAAACGCCGGAGGGGCTGGATTTGGCTCCGGCTCGCCGGCAGGGGGGAGGGGGTTGCCCGAGAGCGCCACTGCGCGCGCTTCGCAGGACTACGCCGGCACAATCCAGCCCCGCCGGCGTTTGAGGCGCGGGGTCTGGGGCGGAGCCCCAGTGGCGGAGGCTGGGCCGCGCGGGCGGAGCCCTGGTTCGGCGGGGCCCGGGCTAGGGGTGGAAGGTTATGTGGGAGACGGCGGCAGCCGACGGGCGGTCCAGGAGGGTGACCGACGCACAGCCCGCCGGCGGACGCCCGGCCTCGGCATCGCGCAGGAGCCTCGTCACCGCGCCCCGGTGACGGGCGAAGGCGTACGCCGAGACCCGCCGCCCCCGCGCCGCCTGCCCGGACAGCGCCTCCTCCGGGCTGCTGTCCAGGAGCAGCAGGTGCAGCGCCCGGCCCCGCCGCCGCGCGACGGCCGCGAGCAGGCCCCGTACCCACGCCTGGGTGCCGCAGTCGTGCACGACCACCGAGGCTCCGGAGCGCAGGGTCCGCCACAGCCCCCAGTAGTGCGCGGCCCGCACCAGCGGCCGGTAGGCCCCGTACGGCAGCCCCGCCGGCATCCGCCGCTCCCAGCGCTCGCGGGTGTCCTGGGAGTCGATCGCGCCGCCCTCGGCGGCCGCCCTCTTGATCAGCGTGCTCTTGCCGCCGCCCGGCAGTCCGGACACCACCACGATGTCGCCCGCGGCGAAGCCGAGCCGGCGCGCCCCCCGCGCCCCGGCCCCGCGAAGGTCCCGTACCCGTCCGGCGCCCGCGCCCGCGCACGCCGCACCGGCGCCCGCGCCGGCACCCGCACCGCCGCCGCGCTGCGCCGGCACCGCGTCCACGGTTCCCACAGCCGCCACTACTCCGAATCGCCGCACAGTGTTCGCCTCCCCCGAATCGGGTCACCAGGACCCTTTCCCACTGAGTGTAAAGAGACGGTAATCCGGGAGCACCGGTTCCGTTCCAGCCTTCCCGCCCCGTACGAACTTTCGGGGCCCCCACGCCCGATCACCACAGCGGCGTGCAATGATGTGCGCCATCTGGACCAACTGCATACCGGCCGCTTGAATCCGCGCGGGAGAGTCCCGGCACGCCGCGAGGCCGTGCACGGGCGCCGAAGGAGCAAGAACCTCCCTTGAATCTCTCAGGCCCCGTACCGCGTGGATGAGGCAGATCTGAAAAGCGAGCCGTCCGACGGGCGGCTCCACCCAAGGTGCAAGCCGACCGTCCCCGGCAGTGGGGGAACTCTCGGCGAACCTCTCAGGTTCCGATGACAGATGGGGAGGACCTTCCTCGTCATGTCATGCCCTGGGACCCGGGAGCCACACCCATGAGCAACGCCCCCCGCCTGACCGCACTCGATGCGCTGCACCGCTCGCTCGGTGCGACCATGACCGACTTCGCGGGCTGGGACATGCCGCTGCGGTACGGCAGCGAGCGCGACGAGCACAACGCCGTGCGCACCAAGGCCGGCCTCTTCGATCTGTCCCACATGGGCGAGATCACCCTGACCGGCCCGGAGGCCGTCAAGGTCCTGGACTACGCGCTGGTCGGCAACATCTCCACGGTCGGCGTCGGCCGCGCCCGCTACACGCACATCTGCCAGGAGGACGGCGGGATCCTCGACGACCTGATCGTCTACCGCCTCGGCGAGACCGAGTTCATGGTCGTCGCCAACGCCTCCAACGCCCAGGTCGTCCTGGACGCCCTGACCGAGCGCGCCGCCGGCTTCGACGCCGAGGTCCGCGACGACCGCGACGCGTACGCGCTGATCGCCGTCCAGGGCCCGGAGTCCCCCGGCATCCTCGCCTCGCTCACCGACGCCGACCTGGACGGGCTCAAGTACTACGCCGGCCTGCCGGGCACGGTGGCCGGAGTGCCCGCGCTGATCGCCCGTACGGGCTACACCGGCGAGGACGGCTTCGAGCTGTTCGTCGCCCCCGAGCACGCCGTGGAGCTGTGGCAGGCGCTGACGAAGGCGGGCGAGGGCGTCGGCCTGGTCCCGGCCGGCCTGTCCTGCCGCGACACCCTGCGCCTGGAGGCGGGCATGCCGCTGTACGGGCACGAGCTGACCACCTCGCTGACCCCGTTCGACGCGGGGCTGGGCCGGGTCGTGAAGTTCGAGAAGGAGGGGGACTTCGTCGGCCGCGCCGCGCTGGAGGCCGCCGCCGAGCGCGCCGCCGCGAACCCGCCGCGCAAGCTGGTCGGCCTGATCGCCGAGGGCCGCCGCGTCCCGCGCGCCGGCTTCTGCGTGGTGTCCGGCGGCCAGGTCGTCGGCGAGGTCACCTCGGGCGCCCCGTCGCCCACGCTGGGCAAGCCGATCGCGATCGCGTACGTCGACGCGGCACACGCCGCGCCCGGCACCTCCGGCGTCGGCGTGGACATTCGCGGTACGCATGAGCCGTACGAGGTCGTGGCCCTGCCGTTCTACAAGCGGCAGAAGTAGCCCCGTACGGCACCTCGCAGTACCGCCGTCTCAGTACCCAAGACCGCTGTTCGTATCCACTCCCCCGCATCCAGGAGAATCAGGCCATGAGCAACCCCCAGCAGCTGCGTTACAGCAAGGAGCACGAGTGGCTGTCGGACGCCGAGGGCGGCGTCGCGACGGTCGGCATCACGGAGTTCGCGGCCAACGCGCTCGGTGACGTCGTCTACGCCCAGCTTCCCGAGGTCGGCGACACCGTGACCGCGGGCGAGACCTGCGGCGAGCTGGAGTCGACCAAGTCGGTCAGCGACCTGTACTCCCCCGTCTCCGGCGAGGTCGTCGAGTCCAACCAGGACGTCGTCGACAACCCGGCGCTCGTGAACACGGACCCGTTCGAGGGCGGCTGGCTGTTCAAGGTACGCGTCGCGGAGCAGCCGGACGACCTGCTCTCCGCCGACGAGTACGCCAAGCTCACCGCCGGTAACTGACCCAGGGGATCCTGATGTCCGTACTGAACACCCCTCTCCACGAACTCGACCCCGACGTCGCCGCCGCCGTCGACGCCGAGCTCGTGCGCCAGCAGTCGACCCTGGAAATGATCGCGTCGGAGAACTTCGCTCCGGTCGCCGTCATGGAGGCCCAGGGCTCGGTCCTGACCAACAAGTACGCCGAGGGCTACCCCGGCCGCCGCTACTACGGCGGCTGCGAGCACGTCGACGTGGTCGAGCAGATCGCGATCGACCGCATCAAGGCGCTGTTCGGCGCCGAGGCCGCGAACGTCCAGCCGCACTCCGGTGCGCAGGCCAACGCCGCCGCGATGTTCGCGCTGCTCAAGCCGGGCGACACGATCATGGGCCTGAACCTGGCCCACGGCGGTCACCTGACCCACGGCATGAAGATCAACTTCTCCGGCAAGCTCTACAACGTGGTCCCGTACCACGTCGACGAGTCGGGCCAGGTCGACATGGCCGAGGTCGAGCGCCTCGCCAAGGAGTCCAAGCCGCAGCTGATCGTCGCGGGCTGGTCCGCCTACCCGCGCCAGCTGGACTTCGCCGCCTTCCGCCGCATCGCGGACGAGGTCGGCGCGTACCTGATGGTCGACATGGCGCACTTCGCCGGCCTGGTCGCCGCGGGCCTGCACCCGAACCCGGTGCCGCACGCCCACGTCGTCACCACCACCACGCACAAGACCCTCGGCGGTCCGCGCGGCGGTGTCATCCTGTCGACGCAGGAGCTGGCCAAGAAGATCAACTCCGCGGTCTTCCCCGGTCAGCAGGGCGGCCCGCTGGAGCACGTGATCGCCGCCAAGGCGGTCTCCTTCAAGGTCGCGGCCTCGGAGGACTTCAAGGAGCGCCAGGTGCGCACCCTGGAGGGCGCGAAGATCATCGCCGAGCGCCTGGTGCAGCCGGACGTCACCGAGGTCGGCGTCTCCGTCCTCTCCGGCGGTACGGACGTGCACCTGGTCCTGGTCGACCTGCGCAACTCCGAGCTCGACGGCCAGCAGGCCGAGGACCGGCTCCACGAGATCGGCATCACGGTCAACCGGAACGCGATCCCGAACGACCCGCGCCCGCCGATGGTCACCTCGGGTCTGCGCATCGGTACGCCGGCGCTCGCCACCCGCGGCTTCGGCGCCGAGGACTTCACGGAGGTCGCGGAGATCATCGCGGCCGCGCTGAAGCCCGCGTACGACAGCGAGTCCCTCAAGGCCCGCGTCTCCGCGCTCGCCGCGAAGTTCCCGCTCTACCCGTCGCTCTAGCTCACGGGCTCGGAAGGGGCCCGGCCTTGTTTCTGCACAGGGCCGGGCCCTTTTCATGACCAAAGCCCCAGGCGGATGCGGCCCATTGCCACTGAATCGTTCAAGAAGCGGCAAATAGGCTCCGAATAAAGGAATCACCGCATCCCCTGGCAGGACGGACACGCACCCATGGACATGAGCGCAGCCAACAAGAAGGGACTCAGTCTCTTCGCGCTGGTCATGATCGGCATAGGCTCGATCTTCGGATCGGGCTGGCTCTTCGGAGCCGGTACGGCCGCCCAGGTCGCGGGTCCGGCGGCGCTCGTCGCCTGGGTGATCGGCGCGGTCTTCATCGGCATGATCGCCATGTCCTACGCCGAGGTCGGCGCGGCCTACCCGATCCCCGGCGGCATGGCCCGCTACGGCTCCATCTCGCACGGCCCGGTCCTCGGCTTCATCACCGGCTGGGCGGTGTGGATCGCGGTCGCCTCGCTGATCCCGATCGAATCGATCGCGGCGACCCAGTACATGTCCTCTTGGAGCTTCGGCTGGGCCAAGGACCTGGTGGACGCCCAGTCCCACCAGCTGACCGCCTTCGGCATGGGCGTGGCCCTGCTGCTCACCATCCTGCTGTGGCTGTCCTGCTACTGGTCGGTCCAGCTCCTCGCGAAGATCAACTCCCTTCTCACCCTCGTGAAGTTCGCCATCCCCGTGCTGGCGGTCGTCGCGCTGATCGCCTCCGGCTTCCACACCGACAACTTCACCGCCCACGGCGGATTCGCCCCCAACGGCTGGACGGCCGTCCTGACCGCCGTCACCACCTCCGGCGTGGTCTTCGCCTTCAACGGCTTCCAGGCCGTCGTGAACCTCGGGGGCGCCGCCAAGAACCCCGGCCGGGCCATCCCGATCGCCCTGGTCGGCGCGCTCTCCCTGGGCCTGGTGATCTACCTCGCCCTCCAGACGGCCTTCCTGGGCTCCGTACCGCCGGAGCACCTGGCGCAGGCCGGCGGCTGGTCGGGCGTGAACTTCAACTCGCCGTTCGCCGAGCTCGCCAAGCTGCTGATGATCCACTGGGTCGTGGTGATGCTCCAGTTCGGCGCCTTCATCTCCCCCGCGGGCTCCAACATCGCCAACGTGGCCTCGGCCGCCTACATGGTCCAGAACCTCTCCGAGACCGGCTTCTTCCCGAAGAAGCTGGCCCAGACCCACCCCGTCTACGGCACCGCCCGGCCGGCGATGTGGATGAACCTCGGCTTCTCCGTCCTGCTGCTGGTCACCGTCGGCCACAGCTGGAAGACCCTCGCCCCGATCATCTCGGCCGCCATGGTCATCTCCTATCTCATCGGCCCGATCGCGGTCGGCGTCTTCCGCCGCACCAAGCCTGACCTCCCCCGCCCCTTCCGCCTCCCCGCGGCCTCGATCCTGTGCCCGCTGACCTTCGTCTTCGCCGCCTGCGCCCTGTACTGGTCGAAGTGGCCGAACACCGGCATCGTCACCGCCCTGACCCTGCTGGCCGCCCCGATCGCGGCGCTGGTGCTCTCCCGCAAGGGTGAGAAGAACCTCCTGCGGCAGTTCGCGCCCGCCTGGTGGATCGTCTTCTTCCTCGGCGCCCTGTCCCTGCTCTCCTGGCTCGGCTCCACCGACTTCGGCGGCCGCGGCACCATCCCGGGCGGCGTGGACATCGCCCTGGTGGCGGCCATGGCCCTCGGTACGTACTTCTGGGCCGTACGGTCGGGCGTCGAGGCCCACCACGCGGGCCTGCCGGGCCCCGACCCGGTCCTGGACGCCGAGGCGGCCGCGACCGCGCCGGACGACCGTACGGCTCCGGAGCGTGAGCTGACACCCGCCTGACCCGTCCACGTAATCCACACCACCTCGTCCGGCAGCCGAACCGTTCATTTCACCGCGATAAGCTCGTCTGCCGGACAAAATCCGATCAATCCGCCTCTCCTGCCCCCTCCCACCCCACGAGCAGACAAGGGAGTCCGCCAGTGGCCATCTCCGTCTTCGACCTCTTCTCCATCGGCATCGGCCCGTCCTCCTCCCACACCGTCGGCCCGATGCGCGCCGCGCGCATGTTCGTGACGCGCCTGAAGAAGGACGGCGTGCTCGCCCAGACGGCGTCCGTGCGCGCCGAGCTGTTCGGCTCCCTCGGCGCGACCGGCCACGGCCACGGCACGCCCAAGGCGGTGCTGCTGGGCCTGGAGGGCCACTCCCCCCGCACCGTGAACGTGGAGACGGCGGACGACGAGGTGGAGCGCATCCGCAAGAGCGGCCGGCTGCGCCTGCTCGGCGCGGAAATAGGCGATGGCCACGAGATCGCCTTCGACGAGCCGAACCAGCTGATCCTGCACCGCCGCCGCTCGCTGCCGTACCACGCGAACGGCATGACGCTCTTCGCGTACGACGAGTCCGGCGCCCCGCTGCTGGAGAAGACCTACTACTCGGTCGGCGGCGGTTTCGTCGTGGACGAGGACGCGGTCGGCGAGGACCGGATCAAGCTCGACGACACGGTGCTGAAGTACCCCTTCCGCTCCGGCGACGAGATGCTGCGCCTGGCCAACGAGACGGGCCTGTCGATCTCCTCCCTGATGCTGGAGAACGAGAAGGCCTGGCGCACCGAGGAGGAGATCCGCGAGGGCCTGCTGGAGATCTGGCGCGTCATGCAGTCCTGCGTCGCGCGCGGCATGTCCCGCGAGGGCATCCTCCCCGGCGGCCTGCGCGTCAAGCGCCGGGCCGCGTCCACGGCGCGCCAGCTGCGCACCGAGGGCGACCCGATGATGCACCGCAGCGAGTGGACGACGATCTACGCGATGGCGGTCAACGAGGAGAACGCGGCGGGCGGCCGGGTCGTGACGGCCCCGACCAACGGCGCGGCGGGCGTGCTGCCTGCGGTCCTGCACTACTACACGAACTTCGTGCCGGGTGCGGACGAGGACGGCGTGGTCCGCTTCCTCCTCGCGGCGGGGGCGATCGGCATGCTGTTCAAGGAGAACGCCTCGATCTCCGGCGCCGAGGTCGGCTGCCAGGGCGAGGTCGGCTCGGCCTGCTCGATGGCGGCCGGCGCCCTCGCCGAGGTCCTGGGCGGCACCCCGGAGCAGGTCGAGAACGCGGCCGAGATCGGCATGGAGCACAACCTGGGCCTGACCTGCGACCCGGTCGGCGGCCTGGTCCAGATCCCGTGCATCGAGCGCAACGGCATGGCGGCGGTCAAGGCGGTCACCGCGGCGAAGATGGCGATGCGCGGCGACGGCAGCCACAAGGTCTCCCTCGACAAGGTCATCAAGACCATGAAGGAGACCGGCGCGGATATGAAGGTGAAGTACAAGGAGACCGCCCGCGGCGGTCTCGCGGTCAACGTCATCGAGTGCTGACCCGCGAGGGCGGGAGCCCAGACGGCCGAGGCTGACGCGAGGGGGCCCGGCGCGCGAAGCTGCGCGCCGGGCCCCCTCGCGCCTTCGCGCCCCCTCGTCCTCGGGCTAGGACTTCGTCTTCGCGCGCAGGGCCTTGAGGCAGGCCTTGGCGAAGTCGTCCACGGACGCGTCGAAGGCCCTGAGGCTCTCGGGGGTGGGCGCCGAGCGCGCCTCGGCCGTGACGGTGATGTCGATCATCAGATTGCTGTCCCGCAGCCGCAGCTCGCGCACCTGGCGCCGCTCGTCCGGCTTGTTGAATCCGAACCGGTAGGCCTCCCTGCCGATGCCCTGGGCATCGGTGAGGCCGCCGTCCGGCTGGTCCTTGCGCGTGTTCTCCTTGCCCCTGGCGAAGACGTCCTTGGCGAAGTCGACGCTCTCCGTGTAGGCGAGGTCCAGCTCGACCTTCACGTTCGCGTACTTCGCCGGGCCGGACTCGACGAGCGGCTGGACGCACGCGACGCCCGGCGCGCCCCGGCCGGCCCGTTCGCTCCGGTCCGCGGCCTCCTCGCGGGCACCGAGCGGATCGGCGAGCTCGCCGTACGGGAGCACGTTGCAGATCTCGTCCGTGGCCTTCCACCGGTAGCCGCCCTTGCCCTCCTGCTCGACCTCGGGGTCCGCGTCGCCGCAGGCGGCGGCTGCCAGGACGAGGGCCACGGCGAGCACCGCGTGGCGGGGAAAGCGGAAACGGCGCATCCGGTTCTCTCCTGTCGGGCGGGGCCGGGCGGGTCGGCTCACCCAACCAGCCTGCCATCAAAGGGAGTTGCTCACCGGGAGAAAATCGGAACGGAACCGGAACTACGGGATCCCACCCGGCGTCTTACGCCGTGCCAGCAGTCCCCGTCTCTCGAGAATCGAGGGGACGTCATGATCCACCCACGTTTCCGGCAGCTCACGGCCCTGGCATCCGGCGCTCTGCTCGTCGCCTGCCTCTCCTTCGCCGCTCCTGCCTCGGCCGCCACCTCCGCCACCAACGCCGCAGCCACCTCCGCCACCCAGCCCCAGAGCCAGACCCCGCTCGTCGTCAACGCCCGCTGGGCCGGGCACGCCACATACGACCGGATCGTCATCGACCTGCAGGGGTACGTCCCCGGGGCAACCGTCACTCCCGTCGCGCGGCTGACCTACGACGGGTCCGGCAAGCCCGTGCCGCTGGCCGGGAAGCACTTCCTGGAGATCCGCCTCAACCCCGCCGCCGCGCACAACGACGCGGGTCAGAGCGTCTACCGCGGTCCCAAGCTCCAGAAGATCCAGCTCGGCAAGCTCAAGGGCCTGGCCCTGACCGGCGACTACGAGGGGTACGTGACCTTCGGGGCCGCTTTCGACACCCTGCCCTACTACCGCGTCTTCGCCCTGCACGCACCGGAGCGGCTGGTCGTGGACATCGCGCACTGACCCGGCGCCGGCCCCACCGGCCCGTACGGCAGCCCGGGCGGCCGTACGGGCCGGCCGCCGCCCTGCCGCGCCCGCACGGGGCCGGGTTGTTGTCGGCGCGCGCGGCCGACTAAGGTCAGCGGGCCTTGGTGTTCGGGAAACCGGTGGGAAACCGGTGCGGCCCTCGCCACTGTGATCGGGGAAGTCCGGCTCCACTCTCTCCCCCTGCCTCCGTCGGGGGGACCCCCAGCGGGAAGCCACTGGGACACCGCGCGGGACACCGCACGGCCCCGGGAAGGCGGAGCCCGGGCATCAGCACCCGTGAGCCAGGAGACCGGCCGGGGCGCGTTGTCCATCCACGAGGTGCTGGAGAGGTCTCCCCACTCATGCATATAGCCGAGGGGTTCCTACCCCCGTTGCACGCGGTCGCCTGGGGCGCCGCGTCCGCTCCGTTCGTCGTCCACGGCGTCCGGGCCCTCACCCGCGAGGTGAAGGCCAATCCCGAGAGCACGCTCCTGCTCGGTGCGTCCGGAGCATTCACTTTCGTCCTTTCCGCCCTGAAGATCCCTTCGGTGACGGGAAGTTGCTCGCACCCCACCGGTACCGGGCTCGGGGCGATCCTGTTCAGGCCGCCGATCATGGCGGTGCTGGGCACGATCACCCTGCTCTTCCAGGCTCTGCTGCTCGCGCACGGCGGGCTCACCACGCTGGGCGCCAACGTGTTCTCGATGGCGATAGCCGGGCCCTGGGCGGGCTACGCCGTCTACCGGCTGCTCCGCTCGTTCGACCTGCCGCTGATGGTCGCGGTGTTCTTCGGCGCGTTCTTCGCCGACCTGGTCACCTACTGCGTGACCTCGGTCCAGCTGGCGCTGGCCTTCCCCGACGCGGCGAGCGGATTCACCGGCGCGCTGGTGAAGTTCGGGGAGATCTTCGCGCTCACCCAGATCCCGCTCGCGGTGAGCGAGGGGCTGCTGACCGTGCTCGTGATGCGCCTGCTGATGCAGTCCAGCAAGTCGGACCTGGTCCGGCTCGGCGTCGCCAAGCTCACCGGATCCGAGAAGCAGCGGGAGGCGGCGGTCTGATGACCAGGAACGCGAAGATCAACACCCTGCTGCTGCTCCTGGTGGCGGCGCTGGCCGTGCTCCCGCTCGCGCTGGGGCTGGGGGACGGCAAGGAGGAGCCGTTCGCGGGCGCCGACGCACAGGCGGAGGCGGCCATCACCGAGCTCCGGCCCGACTACGAGCCGTGGTTCTCGCCGCTGTACGAACCCCCCTCCGGGGAGGTGGAGTCAGCGCTGTTCGCCCTCCAGGCGGCGCTGGGCGCGGGCGTGCTCGCGTACTACTTCGGGGTCCGCAAGGGCCGCCGCCAGGGCGCTGCCGCCGCGGCCGCGACGCCCGCCACGGTGCCCGCCGGAACGCCCGCCGAGACGCCCGCCGCGGAGTCGTAGGCGGTGCTGCCGATCGACGCGGCCGCGCACGCGAGCCGCTGGCGCCATCGCCATCCGCTGGAGAAGGCGCTGCTGGGGATCGGGCTGACGGTCACCGCGGTCTGCCTGCCGCCCTGGCCCGGCGGGCCGCTGGTCGGGGCGGCCACCCTGTGCGTGCTGCTCGGCCCCGCCGGGGTGGCCCGGCGGCAGCTGTGGCGGGCCTTCCGGATCCCGCTCGGCTTCTGCTTCACCGGGGCGCTGCCGCTGCTGGTCGCGGTGGGCGGGCCGGCCGGGTTCGTCTCGCTGGCCCCGGACGGGCCCCGGCAGGCCGCCGAGCTGCTGCTGCGCACCTCGGCGGCCTCGCTCGGCGTACTGCTGTTCGCCTTCACCACCCCGGTCTCGGACGTGCTGCCGCGGCTGGTGCGGGCGGGGGTGCCGGCGCCCGTGGTGGACGTGGCCCTGGTCATGTACCGGATCGGGTTCCTGCTGCTCGACTCGCTCACCCGGATCCGCCAGGCCCAGGCGGCCCGCCTGGGCACCACCGGCCGGGCGGCGGCGTGGCGTTCCGTGGCCGGGCTCGCCGCGACCGCGTTCGTACGGGCCTTCGACCGCGCGGCGCGGCTCCAGGCGGGCCTCGCCGGGCGGGGCTACGACGGCGCGCTGCGGGTGCTGGTCCCCGAGTCCCCGCTGTCCTGGCGGTTCCTGGCCTGGTCCGGCGCACTGCTGGCCGGGCTGGTCGCCGCAACTCTCACGCTGAAGGAGCTGTACCTGTGAGGCCGTTGGTGGAACTGGTGGGCGCGGGCTACTCGTACGAGGACGGGCCCGCCGTGCTCTCCGGGGTGGACTTCGCGATCGCCGAGGGCCGGGCGCTGGTCCTGCTCGGCCGCAACGGCAGCGGCAAGACCACGCTGATGCGGCTGCTGAGCGGCGGCCTGAAGCCGGGCCCGGGCGCACTGCACCTCGACGGCGCGGTGGTGGCCCACAACCGGGCGGGTCTGACCCGGCTGCGGACGGCGGTGCAGCTGGTCGTGCAGGACCCGGACGACCAGCTGTTCGCGGCCTCGGTGGAACAGGACGTCTCCTTCGGCCCGATGAACCTGGGCCTGCCGGTCGCGCAGGTCCGCGAGCGGGTCGATGCCGCCCTCGCCGCACTGGACATCACGGCGCTGCGGGACCGCCCGACCCACCTGCTGTCGTACGGCCAGCGCAAGCGCGCGGCCATCGCGGGGGCGGTGGCGATGGCTCCGCGGGTGCTGATCCTGGACGAGCCGACGGCCGGACTGGACCCGGACGGCCAGGAGCGGCTGCTGGAGGTCCTGGCGGGGCTGCGCGCCTCGGGGACCACCGTGGTGATGGCCACCCACGACGTGGACCTGGCCGTGCGGTGGGCCGACGACGCGGCGGTCCTGACCCCGTCGGGGATCCGTGTGGGGCCGGCCCAGGAGCTGCTGTCCGATCCGGCGCTGCTGGCGGAGGCGGGCCTGCGCCAGGCCTGGTCCCCGGCGGTGACGGCCCTGCTGCGCGCCCACGGCCTGCTGGCGGCCGGCCTCCCCGGGCCGCGCACCCCGGAGGCGCTGTCCGACTGGCGGTAGCGGCCTCGGCGCCGACCCGGGTCCGCGCGGGCCGGGGCCTCCCTAGGATGGCGTCATGTCGCTCCCCCACGCCATCCTGACCGCCCTGCTCGAGAAGCCCTCGTCCGGGCTGGAGCTCACCCGGCGGTTCGACAAGTCGATCGGGTACTTCTGGTCGGCGACGCACCAGCAGATCTACCGCGAGCTCGGCCGGCTGGAGGAGTCCGGGCTGATCCGGGAGCTGCCGAGCGAGGTGCCGGTGCGCGGGCAGAAGAAGGAGTACGAGGTCCTGGCGGCGGGCAGCGCGGAACTGGCGCGGTGGGTCGGCGAGAGCCAGGACCCGAAGCCGATGCGCGACCCGCTGCTGCTGCGCATCCGGGCGGCGGGCGTGGTCGGGCCGCAGGGGCTCGGGCCCGAGCTGCGGCGCCATCTGGAGCTGCACCGGCGGCAGCTGGCGCAGTACGGGGCGATCGAGGAGAAGGACTTCCCGCCGGAGCGCGACGCCGTGGAGGACCGGCTGCGCCGTCTGGTGCTGCACGGCGGGATCGCCCTGGAGACGTTCTGGCTGCACTGGCTGGAGGAGGCCCTCGGCGAGGTCGAGGACATGACGGCCGGCGGGTCCGGCCCCGGGACATGACCGCGCCCCCGTCCCGGCAGGCGGAACGGGGGCGGGGAGGGGCCTACTTGTTGAGGGCGGCCCAGAACTCGTCGAAGCTCAGCAGGCCGTCGCCGTTGGCGTCCTTGGCCGCGAGCACCGCGTCCGCGACCGCGCCGGTGACGTAGGCGTCACCCATGGCCTTCATGGCCGCGCTGTACTCGTCGGCGGTGATGAAGCCGTCACCGTTCACGTCGAACTTGTCGAACGTCGCCCGCGCGCTCTCGATGCTCGCCACTGGGTCCACCCCTTCTTGGTGCTTGTTGACCGGCTCAGGGTAGCCGCCCGGCGCACCGGCCCCCGCTCCGGGGCCCGTTCGGGCGGCGGATGGATGTCCAATTGCCCTCCCGTTGGGGAATCAGGATCCCCACAGACCGAAATCCGCGTGAGAGCACCCTCCGAGTTCCAGGAGAATCCCGTCCGCCAACTACCGCACCGGCGCGTAATGCATTTCCTGGCGACCGACGCCGAATTCCGCAAGGGCCGCGAGGAGATGGCGCTGCACTTCGCCGGATCCAAGTCGCCGGAAGGTGAAGCCGTCACGGCCGGGCAGTTGCAGGCCGGGGCCGCCGAGGAGCGCCCGCAGCACGCAGGCGCCCCGGGAGCCGTGCGGGCTCCCGGGGCACCGCCGCGTCCGCGCTAGCGGAAGATGCCGGTGTGGCCGAGCGAGTAGCGGCCGGGCTGCGGGTACACGGCGAGGCCGTGCGGGCCGCCGCCCACCGGGATCCGGGCGATCTGCTTGCCGGTCACCGTGTCGATCGCGTAGACCTCGGAGTTGTAGCGGCCCGAGAGCCACAGCACCTTGCCGTCGGCGGAGACGCCGCCCATGTCCGGGCTGCCGCCGTCGGGCAGCGTCCACTTCTTGGTGAGCTTCTTCTGCGGGAAGTCGTAGACGGAGATGGTGCCCTCGCCGCGGTTGGAGACGTACATCTCCTTGGAGTCGCGGCTCACGTACAGGCCGTGGCAGCCCTTGCCGGTCGGCAGCAGCTTCGGGACGTCGAACGCGTCACCGCCGAGCACCCACATGCCGTGCGCCATCATGTCCGCGATGTAGAAGGTCTTCCCGTCCGGGGAGACCTTGACGTCCTGGGGCATGGCGCCCTCGAACGGCAGCTTCTGCTGGCCGATGACCTCCATCTTCTCGGTGTCGACCTTGAGGAGTTCGCCGGAGAACTCGCAGCTCACGATGAAGTAGCGGCCGTCGGCGGAGAAGTCCGCGTGGTTGACGCCGTAGCAGCTCACCGGGACGGTCTTCACCCGGTCCATCGTGTGCGGGTCGCGGAAGACCAGCTCCTTGTCCATCGAGGCCATGACGATCGCGTACTTGCCGTTCGGCGTGAAGTACAGGTTGTACGGGTCGTGCACCTCGACGGGCTTCCCGGCCTCCCCGGTGGCCGGGTTGATCGGGGTGAGCGTGTGCCCGCGGTTGTTGTTGACCCACAGGGTCTTCATGTCCCAGGAGGGCACCACGTGCTGGGGCTGGACACCGACGGGGATGGTGTCGATGACCTGGTACGTCTCCGGGTCGATGACCGACACCGTGTTGGAATTGGTGTTCGGTACGTAGACGCGGGACGGGAAGTCCTTGACCACCGGGGAGAGTTTGTTCGGCCGGTCCGCCGCGTACACGTCGTTCGGATCGAGGAGCGGGGGCATTCCGGGCAGGCCCGGCGGCACGGCCGGGACGGCCTTGGGGGGCTGGGCGGCACCCTTGGTACCGAGCGCCTCGGCGGGTCCCTTGTCGGCCGATCCGCAGCCGGCCAGGGCGGCGAGGACCAGACCGGCCAGCAGCACGGCGGCCTTCCGGGGAAGGCAGGTGGTCTTCATGGCGTCAGCAGCTCCGTGGTGGTCACCGCGCGCAGCTTGCGGCGCGCGAGTTCTTCGAGGAGGGGCGGCATCGCGTCGACCGTGTCCGCGTAGCCGAAGTGCAGGCTCACCACCGATCCGGGCCGGATCGTCCCGGTGACGGTGCGGATGACGGCCGCGGCACCGGGCGAGGTGAAGTCGAGGGAGTCCACGTCGTACGACAGGACGTGCGGGTAGCCGGCCCGCTGGGCCAGCTTCTGGACGAGCGGGGTGGCGTACTGGGTCTGGGAGGGCCGGAACCAGGTGCCGATGGAGCCGGTGAGCCGCTTGAGCCGCTGGGCGCAGCCGGTGATCTCGGCGTAGGCCTCCGCCTCGGGGAGGTCGTTGATCGCGAGGTGGCGCTGGGTGTGGTTGCCGAGCTCGTGTCCGCCGTCGAGGATCCGGCGGGCCAGGTCCGGGTGGGCGTCGAGCCAGCTGCCGATCGCCAGTACGGTGACCCGCGCGCCCGCCTTCTCGGCCGAGGCCAGCACCGCCCGGGCGACGGCCGGGTCCCCGTTGCCGTGGAAGGTCAGGGCGACCCGGGCGCGGTCGCGCGGGCCGTGGGCGATCTCGACCGGCTGGCCGGCGTACCGGCGCGGGAGGGCCGCGGCCGGTGCGGCGGGCCGGGCGGGTCTGGCCGGACCGGGGGGCGGGGCGGAGGGTGTCGCGGCGGGGCGGCCCGGTCCGCAGGCGGCGGCGAGGCCGGCCACGGCGGCGCCGGCCGTGGCGAGACCGCCCGCGCGCAGGACCGCGCGGCGGCCTGGATGTGAGAGCACCTGCCCATTTAAGGGGCGGATGGACCTTAAGGTAATGATTGACCCAATTCAGGACCTTCGGCGAAGTCGTCCGACCAGGGGCCTGTCCGCTATGTGATCAACGATTTACACAGAGCGGTCGATAGTTATTCATCGAATACGAGGTGAGTGGCCCACCTCACCTAGGATTTAGCTAGAAACTCTCACTATTTGCACACTTATGTCCGACTAGGGACTTTTGGTGTTTGGGGCCGCGTCTGCCATAGTCGGAACCACGGCTTCCCATTGACCCGAGCGAAGCCCCAACGCCGAGGATCACACCCCAATCGATCCTCGGCGCACCCATGAAGCCCCCGCACCGCCCCACCACGGCGACCAGGGGGCTTCAGGCGTTCTGGCGGTCGGCCACGCGCATCTCGAACCAGGTGATCTTCCCGCGCGGCAGCAGGTCGGCGCCCCAGCGGTCGGACAGCTTGTCGACGAGGAAGAGCCCCCGCCCGGTCGTGTCCATCTCGTGCACCGGCATCAGGCAGGGCAGCCCGCGCGAGGGATCGCGCACCTCCACCCGGATCCAGCCGCGCCGCCGGAGCATGCGTAAGCCGAAGGAGCGGGCCCCGGTGTGGCGGACCGCGTTGCCGACGAGTTCCGAGACCAGCAGGACGGCGTGTTCGGAGATCTGCGGCGAGAGCCCCCAGAGCCGTATCACCACGCACTGGGTGAGCCTGCGGGCGGTGCCGGCCGACTCCGGCATGGACGGCAGGATCACTTCCGCCTCAGCCGGGTTCCCGTACAACTCCAGTGCCTTGAGGCCCTGTTCGTCCTCAAGTGCCGCCGTGAGCCGCACGGCCGAAGCGCTGCTGCGCTGCCGCGGCTGTTCCACACCCTCCAGGCCCGCCATGCACCCATCATGGACGGCCGACCTGCCCCTCCGGGCCGTTCCACGGGAAAAGCCCCTGCGGAATCAACAATTCCGCAGGGGCGCCCTGTCATATGCGAGAGGCAAGCGGAGGCCGGTTGCACCCACCCTGACCAGCGGTGACGCAGTGCTCAGAAGTGATCACCGTGGGTGGATCACCGAATCTGCTTAAGGTTCCCTTAAGGCCTGGCTAATCCACCCGCAGGGGTCATACGAACTTCGCCTTGCCCGGACCCTCTTCGACGAAGCTGCGCATGCCGCGCTCACGGTCCTCCGTGGCGAACAGGCCCGCGAACCAGTTGCGTTCGATGGTGAGCCCGGTGTCGATGTCGGCCTCCAGGCCCGCGTCCACGCACTCCTTGGCGGCGCGCAGCGCGATCGCCGGGCCCTGGGCCAGCTTCGCGGCCCAGGCGTGCGCCTGCTCGTACACCTCGGCCGCGGGGACCACGCGGTCGACCAGGCCCAGCGCGAGCGCCTCGTCGGCCTTGACCATCCGCCCGGTGAAGATGAGGTCCTTGGCCCGGGACGGGCCGATCAGCCGCGACAGCCGCTGCGTACCGCCGGCGCCCGGGATCAGGCCGAGCAGGATCTCGGGCTGGCCGAGCTTCGCGTTGTCGGCGGCGATCCGGTAGTCGGCGCAGAGCGCGAGCTCGCAACCGCCGCCCAGCGCATAGCCGGTGACAGCCGCCACGACGGGCTTGGGGATGCGGGCCACCGCGGTGAAGGCGTCCTGCAGCGCACGGGACCGGGCGATCATCGCCGCGTGGTCCATCGCCTGCATCTCCTTGATGTCCGCGCCCGCCGCGAACACCTTCTCGCCGCCGTAGATGATCACCGCGCGGACGTCGGCCCGGTCGGTGGCCTCCACCGCGAGCTCGCGCAGCCGGTCCTGGGTGGCGATGTCCAGGGCGTTCATGGGCGGCCGGTCCAGGCGGATGGTGCCGACGCCTTCGGAGACTTCGAGAGAGATGGTCATACGGGGAAGGTTAGCGGCGGCTAACGCGCGGTGGCCCGGTGCTGTGTGTCACAGCACCGGGCCACCGGAGTACTACGCGGGGACGGCTACTTGATCCACTCCGCCCAGTCCATGTTCCAGCCGTTGAGGCCGTTGTCCGGGGCGATCTGCTTGTCCTTGGAGTTCTTCACGACGACCACGTCGCCGATCAGCGACTCGTTGTAGAACCAGGCGGCCGGTACGTCGCCGTTGCCGCCGCCGCGCACGTCGCGCAGGCCGACGCAGCCGTGGCTGACGTTCTCCGAGCCGAACGTGCCGGAGGAGGCCCAGTAGTTGCCGTGCACGAAGGTGCCCGAGTTCGACAGCCGCATCGCGTGCGGGACGTCGGGGATGTCGTACTCCCCGCCGAAGCCGACCGTCGCGCCGTTCATCCGCGTGACCTTGTACTTCTCGCTGATGACCATCTGCCCGTTGTAGGTGGTCGTCGACGGGGCGCCCGCGGTGATCGGGATGTTCTTGAGGACCTGGCCGTCGCGGACCACCTGCATCTGCTTGCTGCTCGCGTCGACCGTGGAGACCTGCGAGCGGCCGATGGTGAAGGTGACCGTACGGGTCTGCTTGCCGTAGACGCCCGGGCGGCCTTCGACCCCGTCGAGGGCGAGCTTCACGGTGACCTTGGTGCCCGCGGCCCAGTACTTCTCGGGGCGGAAGTCGAGGCGGTCGTTGCCGAACCAGTGGCCCTCGACCGGTACGGCCGGCTCGGCCGTCACGGTGATGGCCTTCTCGACGGCCTCGGGGTTGGTGATGCCCCGGGTGAAGTTGATCGACACCGGCATGCCCACGCCGACGGTCGAACCGTCCTCGGGCGTGTAGTGCCCGATGAAGGTGTTCGTCGGGGTCAGGGTGGTGAAGGTGGTGTCCTTGGCGGACTCCCGGCCGGCCTCGTCCTTGGCGACCGCGTGCACCTTGTACTCGGTGGCGGAGGCCAGGTGGCGCGAGGGCTCCCAGCTCGCGCCGTCGTCGGCCAGCTTGCCCTCGACCGCGTTGCCCTTGGTGTCGGCGACGGTCACCGTGGTGAGCTTGCCGCCGGTGCTCGTTATCTTCAGGACGCCGCTGGTCGCGACCTCCTTGGAGCCGTCGTCCGGCTTCACGCTGACCACGGCCTTGGAGGCTTCGGTGCCGGTCTTGCCACCGCCCCCGGCGTTGTCGCTCCCGCTGCCGCTGCCGTTGTTGCCTCCGCCGCCGCCGCTGCACGCGGTGGTCAGCAGCAGGGCGGCCCCCAGCAGAAGGGCCGGCAGGCCGGTGCGGACGCGGCCGCGTATCGGCTGCACGTTCACTCTTGTTCTCCCCATGTCCCCCGCGCGCGGGCAGTCGCGCGCTTGCCGACAGGTAATCACATGGGGAGAACACGAAAAGCCACGGTCTTGTCACCGTTCCGTCCCAAGTGCCCGGACGGCGAGCGGCCCTGCGGCGACAGCCTAGTCGTCGGTGCCCGGCTTGGTGCCCCAGACGTAGACGGCGTCCCCTTCCGTGAGCAGGTCCCACAGCCGTGCGGCGTCGGGCACGGAGAGGTTGACGCAGCCGGCCGAACCGCCGTGCGCGTACAGGTCCCCGGGGCGGCCGTGCAGGGCCTGGCCCCCGTCGAAGAACTGCGCGTAGGGCATGGGGGCGTCGTCGTAGAGCGTGGAGACGTGGTCCTTGCTGCGCCAGTACACCTCGTGCCAGCCGGGGCGGGTCTCCTGGTCGTCGCGGCCGGTGCGGATGGGTACGGGCGCGAAGAGGACGCGCCGGTCGCGCTGGACCCAGAGCAGTTGCCGGTCGAGGTCCACGCAGGTCACCCGGTAGGTGCGGACGGGGCAGCCGCCCGCCGCGTTCGGGTCGGGCCGGTGTGGATGGGCCGGTGCGGGTACGCGTCCCGGGGCTCCGCCCCAGACCCTCCCCCAGACTCCGTCCGGGGGGACCCCCACGCCTCAAACGCCGGCGAGGCTGGATTTGGCTACGGCCGGCCTCCAGGTGCGGCTGGATTGACCGGCGAACAGTCCGGCCCGAGCTAATCAATCCAGCCTCAGCCGGGATCATCCAGCCCCGCCGGCGTTTGAGGCGCTGGGGGTCCCCCCGGACGGAGTCTGGGGGAGGGTTCGGGGGCGGAGCCCCTGACGCGGCGGCCGGGTTCAGCGGCGGGCCTAGGTCCAGGGGAAGGCCGGCCGGGCCGCTGGGGCCAGCCAACCCGGCCGGGGCGGGCCCGGCCCGGCGGGTGCGCCGGCGGAGTGACCTCCTCACTCCGCCGGCGCACCCGGGGGCGGCCCGGACCGGCCGGGGACGGCGTCAGGCCCGGGGGCCCTTGGCGTCGTTGGGGTGCTTCGGGTGCTGGGGGTGCTTGGGCTTGTCCTTGCCGTGGTCGCCCTTCCCGTGGTCCCCCTTGCCGTGACCGCCCTTGCCATGGTCTCCCTTGCCGTGGCCGTCGCGCTTGTTCTGGAGCGTGACCACCAGGCGCCGGTCCGGGGTCGTGGCATCCAGCCGCAGCGGGCCGGTCACCCGGTCGGCGGGCAGCACGTAGCCCTCGGGGACCGCCGTCTCCAGCAGGTAGTACCAGCCCTCGGGGAGCGGGCCGAAGTCGCAGACGCCGGTCCGGTCGGTCGCGCAGCCGGCCGCGGCCCTGCGGTCCGGGTTGATGCCGATCGTCTGGAGGCCCTCGGTGTTGTTGGTCTCCTGCCAGACCTCGAAGACCGCGCCGCGCAGCGGGCGGCCGGTCTTGGCGTCCTGCTTGACGATGCGGATCGAGCCCTCGTACTCCTCGCGCTGCGGGGTGTTGGGGACGGTGACGACGATGCCGTCCGCCACGTCGCCCGCGTCGAGGTCGAAGCGGGTGACCGGGTTCGCGGGCGGCTCGTACCCGGGCGGGGTGGCCGTCTCGCGCCAGTAGTAGGTCTGCCCGATCGGCAGCTCCACCGTGCAGATGCCGGTCGGGCCGGTCACGCACACCCCGTCGAGCCGGGTGTCACCGCCCGGCTGGGCGGTCTGGAGCCCGTCCGTGCCGTTGCTTTCCCGCCACAGCTCGAACTCGGCGCCGGCCAGCGGGCGGCCGGTGGCCGCGTCGGTCTTGCGCAGTTCCACCCGGGCGCCGTCCGGCGGCTCGGGGGTGCGCCGGTTGTCCGCCTGGACCCGGACCCCGGCCCCGGCGTTCTCGGCCGTCAGGGTCAGCACGTGGACGGTCTCGGCCGGCAGGTCGTAGCCGAGGGGCGGCTCGGTCTCCCGCCAGTAGTACGTGCCGAGCTCGGCGGTCCGCTCGCAGATGCCGCTCGCCGGCGTGGTGCACTCGGTGACCAGGGTGTCGGCGTTCGGAGCGGAGGTCTGGAGCCCGTCGGTGCCGTTGCTCTCCCGCCACAGCTCGAACTGCGCCCCGGCGAGGGCCGCGCCGGTCTCCGCGTCCCGCTTGAGGACGGACAGCGAGCCGGTGACGGGGGCGGGGCCGCCGCACTCGGGCAGGTCGCCGTTGAAGGGGTAGGAGTGGAACTCCTGGCCGCCGCCCCCGACGGTGTCGCTGCCGTGGGTGACGGAGCCGGTGGTGAAGAAGCGGCCGTTGATGCCGGGCAGGGTGATCGTGGTCTCGGAGCTCTGCTGCCCCATCAGGAAACTGCCCTGGAACTGGCCGCCGCCGGTCAGGTTCACGGTGGTGGCGTCCGGGAAGTTCCACAGCAGCCGGTCGCGGTAGGCGTTCAGCGGGTCGGTGTCCTCGATGCCGCCGCTGTAGGTGTTGATCGTGCGGGTGGCGCCCAGCACGTTCACCAGGACGGTGGCCGTGGCCGGGATGCGGGCGAAGCGGATGCCCTGCTGGCCGCCGCCGTTGCCGACGAGGTTCGCGTCGATGTTGAAGACCTGGAGCGCGGAGGTGAACACCGTCTCGAAGCCGCTGTTGAGGACCGTGCCGGTGGCCGGGCGCGGTTGCCCGTCGACCCTGGCGTAGCACTGGCTGGCGGCGCTGAGCCGGTCGCGCAGGCCCGCGTACGGGGTGACGGCGGCCGGGTCCGGGGTCAGGATCCCGGAGACGAATCCCGTGATGGTGCCGGCGTGCCGGACCCGGCCGCCGTCGGCGAGCAGCCGCTCGCCCGCCGCGACGGTGATGTCCCCGCCGGTGGTGAGGAAGTCGGCGCCGTCGGGCGGCGGCACGAGCGAGCCGGCCCCGACGATCCCGACGTTGTAGCGGCTGTCGCCGCCCGCCAGCTTGTCCTGGTCGAAGTCGCCGAGGACGACGAGGCGGCCCTCGGCCTCGGAGGCCCGTCCCCTGACCCGGAAGTCGCCGCCGGCGAAGATGTTGATGCCGTTGTCCCGGCCCACCGGGATCCCGCCCGTGCCGATGGGCGGGTACGGGTCGGGGCAGCGCCCCGGGACGCAGGGGCCCAGGCCGTCGGGCAGCGGCGCCCGGGCGGCGGGCGCCGCCGGTCGTTCGCCCCCGGGACCCGCCGCGAGGGCGGTGGGCGCGGCCGAGGCCAGTACGGCCCCGACCGCCAGCCCGAGGGCCCATTTCCTAGCTGACATGACGCTCCGTCCGTTACGCGCTGCCCAGATGTGCCCTGACAGGCTGGAGGCAGGCGTCGGCGGGCGCCGCGAGGACACTCCCCGCTACGGCATTCCGATCACACGAATCACTCTTCCGTGCAGCGGTCAGGCGATGGCGGAGCCGGCGACCCAGTCCGCCCAGGACATGTTCCAGCCGCCCAGGCCGTTGTTCGGGGCCACCGTCTTGTCCTGCGAGTTGACGACCTCCACCACGTCCCCGACGAGGGTCCGGTCGAAGAACCAGCCGGCCGGGGTGTCCGAGCCGCCGCCCTTGTCGTCGCGCAGGCCCACGCACCCGTGGCTCACGTTGGCCGAGCCGAAGGTGTCGGGGCTGACCCAGTAGTTGCCGTGCAGGAAGGTCCCGGAGGAGGTCAGCCGCATGGCGTGCGGGACGTCGGGGATGTCGTACTCCCCGCCGAAACCGACGGTCTGGCCGTTCATGCGGGTGACGTCGAAGAGCTCCATCACCACCATCTTCCCGTTGTAGGTGGTGGTCTTGGGCGCTCCGGCGGTGATCGGCAGGGACTGGAGCAGCTTGCCGTCCCGGCGGACCTCCATGGTGTGCTCGGCCGCGTCCACGGTGGAGATCTGGGAGCGGCCCACGGTGAAGGTGATCGTCTTGTCCTGGATGCCGTAGGAGCCGGGCGCGCCCTCGATGTCGCGCAGGTCCATCTTCACGGTGACCTCGGTGCCGGCCTTCCAGTACGTCTTGGGCCGGAAGTCGAGCCGCTCCTTGCCGAACCAGTGGCCGACGATCTCCACGGGCGGGTTCGAGGTGACGGTGATGGCCCGCTCCACCTCGGCGCGTCGTGTGACGGCCCGGCTGAAGTTGAAGGAGACGATCATGCCGGTGCCGACGGTGGAGCGGTTCTCCGGCTTGAAGTAGCCGATGAACCGCTCCTCGGGAACGTAGGTGGTGAAGGTGGTGTGGCGGGCCTGGCGGCGGTCGTGTCCGTCGAGTGCGACGACGTCCACGGTGTACTTGGCCGCGAGCGAGAGCCGGGCGGACTCCGGGTCGGGGCTCCAGCTGAGCCCGTCCTCGGCGATCGCGCCCGGAACCCGCTCCTCCTGCGCGTCCTCCACCTTGGTGACCACGACGCGCTCCAGCCTGCCCTCGGGGACGGTCACGCCGAGGCGTCCGTCGGCGGGCACCCCCTTGGCGTTGTCGTCGGGGGTGATCCGGATGGCCTCGTCCGGCGAGCGGGGTTTGCCGGGCAGTGCGATCTCGACCGGGGAGCGGCCGTCCTCGGTGCATCCGGCCAGGCCGCCGAGCAGGCCCGCCCATGCCGCCACGGCGGCCAAGCCCGCCCCTGCCCGCCTCGTCAGAAGTGTCACGCCCCTCCAACGACCGGGGCCCTCCGGGGGAAACGTGAGCGGCGCGGACGTTCCGGGCACAACAGTCCGGGCAGAACAGTGTGAAGGACCAGACGGGGACGGGCCCGGGCCGGGACGCCGGGGCCGCACTCCCCTCCCCCGCAGGTACCCAGGAGCCGTGGAGGCGGGCAGTGTCGAGCGCAGCCGAGCAGGAAGAGGCGGTGGAAGCCGTCGGGAACGTGGTGGACGCCGCGAATCCGGTGGACACCGAGAGCGCGGTCCGGGGCGGCGGTCTGACCGCGCCGGTGCCGAACGGGCAGGTCAGGGGCCAGATTTTACGGACGTCCGGGCGGCCGGGGCCGCCGGTGTGGCCCGGTTCCTCGCATCCGCTGGGGGCCCGGTTCCACCAGGGTCCGGACGGGACCGCGGGCACCAACTTCGCGCTGTGGGCGCAGGGCGCGGAGGCGGTGGAGGTGTGCCTGTTCGACGGGAGCGGGGCCGAGACCCGCTGCGCCCTGACGGAGCTCACGCACGAGATCTGGCACGGCTTCGTGCCGGGCGTGCGCCCCGGGCAGCGGTACGGATTTCGGGTGCACGGGCGCTGGGACCCGTGGACGGGCGCCCGTTACAACCCGTCGAAGCTGCTGCTGGACCCGTACGCCCGGGCCGTGGACGGTGAGTTCGGCCTGCCGCCCGAGGTGTACGGGCACGTCCGGGACTGGCCGCAGCAGTACATCGCCGACACGGTGCGCGACGACCGGGACTCGGCGCCGTCCGTGCCCAAGGGGGTCGTCGTCCACGATGACGACGACTGGGCGGACGACGTCCGGCCGAAGACCCCGTGGGCGGACTCGGTGATCTACGAGCTGCACGTGCGCGGCTTCACGATGCGCCATCCCGGGATCCCCGCCGAACTGCGCGGCACGTACGCGGGCCTGGCCCATCCGGCGGCCGTCGAGCACCTGGTGAAGCTGGGCGTGACGGCGGTCGAGCTGCTGCCGGTGCACCAGTTCGCGCACGAGGACCACCTGTTGCGGCGCGGGCTGCGCAACTACTGGGGCTACAACTCGGTCGGCTACTTCGCGCCGCACGCGGGCTATTCGTCGAGCGGTACGGCGGGCCAGCAGGTCGGGGAGTTCAAGCGGATGGTGCGGGCCCTGCACGCGGCGGGGATCGAGGTCATCCTCGACGTGGTCTACAACCACACGGCGGAGGCGGGCGAGCTCGGTCCGACGCTGTCCCTGCGCGGGATCGACAACCGGGGCTACTACCGGCTCCAGTCCGACCAGCGCCGGTACGCCGACTACACGGGCTGCGGGAACACCCTGCACGCGGGGCGCCCGCACGTGCTGCGCCTGATCACCGACTCGCTGCGGTACTGGGTGACGGAGATGGGGGTGGACGGCTTCCGCTTCGACCTGGCGGCGGCGCTGGCCCGTTCGATGCACGACGTGGACATGCTGTCGCCGTTCCTGGCGGTGATCGCCCAGGACCCGGTGCTGCGGCGGGTCAAGCTGATCGCGGAGCCCTGGGACGTGGGTGCGGGCGGCTACCAGGTGGGGGCCTTCCCTCCGCTGTGGACGGAGTGGAACGACCGGTACCGGGATGCCGTACGGGACTTCTGGCGGGGTGCGCTGCCCGACGTACGGGACCTCGGGTACCGGCTGTCGGGGTCGAGCGACCTCTACGCCTGGGGCGGGCGGCGGCCGTACGCCTCGGTGAACTTCGTGACCGCGCACGACGGGTTCACGCTGCGGGACCTGGTGTCCTACGAGCGCAAGCACAACGAGGCGAACGGGGAGGCGGGACGGGACGGGACGAACGACAACCGGTCGTGGAACTGCGGGGTGGAGGGCGATCCGCCGGAGGGCACGGACGCCCGGATCGCCGCGCTGCGGCGGCGGCAGCTGCGCAACCTGCTCACGACCCTGCTGCTGTCGACGGGGGTGCCGATGCTCGTCGCGGGGGACGAGTTCGGGCGCACCCAGGGCGGCAACAACAACGCGTACTGCCAGGACAACGAGACGGGTTGGGTGGACTGGTCCCTGCTGGAGGATCCCGCGTGGCGGGAGCTGTTCGCGCTGACCGCGCGGCTGATCTCGCTGCGCCAGGCCCATCCGGTGCTGCGGCGGCGGGCGTTCTTCTCCGGCCGGCCGCAGGGGGTGGACGGGCTGCGGGACTTGGCCTGGTTCACGCCCGCGGGGGCGGAGATGACGGAGCGGGACTGGTACGCGCCGGCCGCCGCGCTCGGGATGTACCTGTCGGGGCGGGACATCCCGGGCCGTGACGAGCGGGGCCGCCAGGTGACGGACGACAGCTTCCTGGCGCTGCTGCACACCGGGGACCGGCCGGTGCCGTGGGTGCTGCCGGGGCCGCCGTGGGCCGAGGTGTACGAACTGGTGCTGGACACCTCGCGCGAGGCGCAGTCCGAGGCCCCGCTCACCCGGCACCGGGGCGGTGAGACCCTGACGGTGCCGGCCCGTTCGGTGCTGCTGCTGAGGGTGGCGGGGTAGGAAATCTCAGCCGTTCTCAGCAGTTTCAGCCGTTTTCGACCTGGAGCAGCATCCGCTTGAGGAGGGCGGAGAGGGCCGCCTGTTCGGCGGGGGCGAACGGTGCGAGCATCGCCCGCTCGGCGACCCCGCGCAGGCGCATCGCCGCCGCCCAGCGGGTGCGGCCCTCGTCGGTGAGTTCGACGTCGACCCGGCGGCGGTCCTCGGCCGTGCGCAGGCGGCGGATCAGGCCGGACTTCTCCAGGGTGTCGAGGCGGCCGGTCATGCCGGCGGGCGAGAGGAGGAGTTCGGCGGCGAGTTCGGACGGGGTGGCCCGGGCGGCGGGGCCGCGGGAGGCGAGGCGGTGCAGGGTCTCGAACTCGAAGGCCTGGAGGCCGGTCTCGGCCAGGGCGCGGTCCTTGGCGTGGCCCACGTGCTTGGCGAGGAGCTGGATGCGGGTGATGACCTCTTCGGTGCCGACGTCGAAGGGGACGATGCCGCTCCAGCGGGCGATGTGCCGGTCGACCGAGTCCTCTGCGTCCATGGCCGCAGTATCGCACCCGGGGCCATGTATTTCGTTGACGAATGATTCGCTGGCGAAATATTCTCCCCTGTCATGACCCCGATCATCTGGCGGCTGCTGGCCGGGCGCACCTTCGCGGCCTTCGCCACCGCCCTCATCCCCACCACCCTGACGCTGGCACTCGTACGGACCGGCTCCGCCGGGGACCTCGGCCTCGTGCTCGCCTGCGAGCTGCTGCCGATGCTGCTCCTGCTGCCCGTCGCCGGGGTGGCCGCCGACCGGTTCCCGGCGCGGCGGGTGGTCCTGGTGGCCGACCTCGTACGGGCGGCCGCCCAGCTGGCGACCGGGTACGTGCTGATGGCCGGCCCCGCGGACGTCCCCCGCCTGGCCGTGCTCGCGGCCGTGACCGGGGCCGCCGTGGCCTTCGGCACCCCGTCCGCGCGCACGCTCGTCGCCGCCGCGGTCCCCGAGGACGGGCGGCTGCGCGTCAACACCCGGCTCGGCGTGGCCACCGGGCTCGCGCAGATCGCGGCGCCGGCCGCCGCCGGCGTGCTGATGCTGGCCATCGGCGCGGGCTGGTCCTCGCTGCTCACCGGCGTGCTCTTCCTGATCTCCGCGCTGACCCTCGGCCGGCTGCCCGTGACCCCGGTCCCGCGCAGCACGCCGCGCGGCTCCTTCGGCGCGGAGCTGCGCGGGGGCTGGGCCGAGACCCGGCGCCACCCGTGGTTCCTCGCCAACGTGCTGGCCCACGGGGCCTGGCACCTGGCGGCCGGACTGCTGCTCACCCTGGGACCGCTGATCGCCGTGGAGAGCCTGGGCGGGGAGACCTCCTGGGTGGTGATCGCCCAGGTCGGCACGGTCGGGATGCTGGCCGGCGTGTGGGCCGCCGGCCGGCTGCCCGTCCGCCGGCCGCTGTACGCGGTGGCCTTCGGGGCCGCCGTCCAGGCCCTGCCGCTCACCGCGTTCGCGCTGCGGCTGCCGCTCCCGGTGACCGCGGCCGCGTTCTGCTGCTCGATGTTCGGCCTGGGGGTGCTGAGCCCGCTGTGGGAGACGGAGATGCAGCGCCGCATCCCGCTGGAAGCCCTGGGCCGGGTCGGCTCCTTCGACACCCTGATCTCCTTCGCCGCCCGCCCGCTGGGCCTGGCGGCGGCCGCTCCGCTCGCCGCCGTCGCCGGCACCACGGCCCCGCTGCTGGCCGCCGCCGTGCTGACCGCCGCCGCGAACCTGTCCGTACTGCTGCTCCCGGACGTGCGCGAACGCCCCGGACGGGAGTCCGCTTTCGCCCTGCGATGATGTGTTCGACATCGTCGCTGAGGGGGCCGTGCATGGGCAGAGTCGGATTCGCGCTGCGGGAGCTGCGCGGGGCGCAGAAATCGGCGAAGGGGGTGTCGCTCTACTCGCGGTTCGTGAACCGGCCGACCGGGCGGTACCTGGCCGCCGGGTCGTACGCGCTCGGGCTCACCCCGAACCAGGTGACGCTGGTCAGCGCCGCCTTCAGCTTCGCCGCCGCCGCGGCGGTCGCGCTGTGCGCGCCCTCCTGGGGGCTGGGGATCGCCGTGTGGGCCGCGCTCGCCGTGGGCTTCGCCTTCGACTCCGCCGACGGCCAGCTGGCCCGGCTGCGGGGCAGCGGAAGCGCCGCGGGCGAGTGGCTCGACCACGTCGTGGACTGCGCCAAGCTGACCGCGCTGCACTCGTGCGTGCTGATCGCGTTCTACCGCTTCCCGGAGGCCTACGGGACGGGCGGGGACGGCTGGCTGCTGGTGCCGCTGGGCTTCCAGTTCGCCGCGATCGTGACCTTCTTCGGCGGGCTGCTGACCGAGAAGCTCAAGCCCCGGCCGGCTCCGGGCAGCCCCGCCGCCGCGCCGTCGACCCTCCGCGCGGTGGCGTTGCTCCCCGTGGACTACGGGGTGTTCTGCCTGGTGTTCGTACTGCTCGGCGGCGGGGAGCTGTTCGCTCGCGCGTACGCCGCCTTCGGAGCGGTGGCCGGGCTGTTCCTGCTGGCGTTCCTCGTGAAGTGGTTCCGGGAGCTCAGCGCCGTTCGGCGGTGAACGGCTCCGCCGCCGCGAGGGGTTCGGCGAGCGCGTCCAGCGCCCGGCGCAGCTGGGTGCTGGAGGTGTGCACGGTGTACGGGAAGTACACGACGTCCACGCCGTGGGTCGCGAAGTCCTTCTCGAGCTTGTCGCCCTTGGGTGTGCCCCGCCAGTCGTCGCCCTTGAAGATCACGTCGAAGCGCACCTGCTTCCACGTCTCGACCTTGTCCGGGACCGTCTCGACGAAGGCCGCGTCGACGTACTTCACGCTGCGGACGATCTCCAGCCGTTCGACGAGCGGGATCATCGGGCGGCGCCCCTTGGCCAGTTCGGCCATCTCGTCGGAGACGACTCCGGCCACCAGGTAGTCGCACTGACTGCGGGCGTGCCGAAGGATATTGAGATGACCGATATGGAACAGATCGTACGCACCCGGCGCATAGCCGACTCGGTACGGCCTGCGCGCGGGCGCGCCAAGTTCGGACATATCCCGCTCCGTCATCTGTTACCCCCCAGCGGCCACACCCCCCGGTGTGGCGGATTAGCAGACAATAGCGTGCACGTTCCGCAGCACGCGGGTGAACGAATAGGGTGACGTGCGCATCATCCAGGGGAGAAGGGGACGCTCAGTGTCCATATCCGGTCACCGGCGCCTGCTGCTGGTCTCCACCAACTACGCGCCCGAACACGCGGGAATCGGGCCGTACGCCACCCAGATCGCGGAACACTGGGCGACTGATCTCGGCCACGAGACCCATGTCCTCGCGGGAATGCCACACTACCCGGCGTGGTCGCTCGAGCCGGAGTACAAAGGGGCGCTCCGGCGCACGGAACAGCGCGCGGGTGTCACCGTGCACCGGCGTGCGCACACCGTGCCGCAGGTCCAGACCGCCGTGAAGCGGGCCCTGTTCGAAGGATCGATTCTGCTGCACGGCGCCGCGGCCCCGCCCCGGATGCCGAAGCCGGACGCGGTCATGGCCCAGATGCCCAGCCTGGCCGGCGGGGTGCTGGCCGCCCGGCTCGCGGCCCGCTGGAAGGTGCCGTACGTCCCGGTCGTCCAGGACCTGATGGGCGCCGCCGCCGCGCAGAGCGGGATCAGCGGCGGCGACAAGGCGGCCGCGATCGCCGGCCGCGCCGAGGCGTACGCGCTGAAGCGGGCCACCCTCGTCGGAGTCATCCACGAGACCTTCGTGGACCGGGTCGTCGGCATGGGCGTGGACCCGGCCAGGATCCGCCTGGTCCCCAACTGGTCCCACGTGGCCGAGCCCACCAAGCCGCGCGGCGAGACCCGCCGCCACCTCGGCTGGGCCCCGGACCAGACGGTCGTCCTGCACTCCGGGAACATGGGCCTCAAGCAGGGCCTCGAAGTGCTCGTGGCGGCCGCCCGGCTCGACCCCCGTGTCCGCTTCGTCCTGATGGGTGACGGCAGCCAGCGCTCGGCCCTCGCCGAACTGTCAGCCGATGTACCGAATCTGGACATCATCCCCCCTGCCGCTGACGGCGAGTTCCCGGATATCCTCGCGGCGGCGGACGTACTCGCGGTCACGCAGCACGCCGCCGTCATGGACATGAGCGTTCCCTCGAAGCTCACCTCCTACTTCCGGGCCGGCCGGCCCGTCGTCGCCTCCGTGGCGGCGGAGGGCGGGACCGCCCAGGAGGTGGAGCGCTCGGGAGCAGGGGTGCTCGTACAGCCCGAGGACCCCGAAGCCCTGCTGAAGGCCGTACGGGTCCTGGCCGAGGACCCCGAGGGCGCGGACGCACTGGGAGCGGCCGGGCCCCGCCACGTGGCGGCGCACCTGAGCCGTGAAGCGGGCCTGGCCCGCATCGACGCACTGATGGACGAAGCACTTGGGGGTCCCCGGCCGTGATCGAGACGAACCGCCCGGCAGCGGCACCGGCCGAGGACGAACCCGATCTCCTCCGCGACCAGTTCCGGCAGCTCCTGCGCTACCGCCGGCTGCTCGGCGCGGGCATCGGGATAGGCCTGCTGGGCGGCGTCTACCTCGGCGTCTCCACCGCCGACACCTACGTCGCGACGGCCGACGTGGTGCTGCGCGCGCCCACCGACGACCCCTTCAACCCGAGCCTCGCCCCCGACAAGGCGATCAACATCGGCTCGGAGCGCCAGGTCGCGCTCAGCTCCTCCACAGCCAACGAGGCGGCGAAGAAGCTCGGTGTCTCCGCCTCCGGCTTCGCCGCCCTGCGCAGCGGGCTCCAGGTGACCAACCCGCCGCAGTCGATGGTGCTCCGCTTCACCTACACCGCGTCCTCCCCCAAGGAGGCCGCCAAGCGCGCCAACGCGATGACCGAGGCGTACCTGCTCAAGCGGCAGGAAGCCCTCGACGTCACCCGCGACAAGATGGTCAAGGGCTACCAGGACCAGCGCGATCCGGTGGCCAAGCAGCTCGACGAGCTGGTCAAGCAGATCAACTCGATGCCGGCGGGCCCCGGCCGCGACGCCGCCTACTCCTCCAAGACCGACCTGCAGAGCAAGGTCAACACGCTCAACAGCAACATCGCCAAGCTCGAGGCCCTGGACATGTCCCCGGGCCGGGTCACCAGCGCCGCGACCGCGCCCCCCGGGGCCGACGGCCCCGGCATCGTGATGTCGCTCGCGCTCGGCGCGGCCGTGGGCCTCGCGCTCGGCCTGCTGGCCGCCTGGGTCCGGCTCGTCTTCGACCCGGCGCCGCGCTCCGAGGGCGACGTGGCCCGGGCCCTGCGCGCGCCGGTCCTCGGCTACCTGCCCCGCGACCGGACCGGCGGCGGGCCGCTGCTCGCCGCGGGCGAGGCCGATCCGCGGCTCGCGGAGGAGTACCGGTCGGTGGCCTTCCGGCTCGCCTACGACGCCCGCTTCGCCGACCGGCGCCGGCTGCTCGTCGTCGCCCCGCGCGGCAGCAGCGAGACCGCCGCCGCGGTGGCCGTGAACCTCGGCGCCTCCTTCGCGGAGACCGGCAAGGACGTCCTGCTCATCGAGGCCGACCTGCGCACCCCCGTACTGGCCAGCCAGCTGCCGACCGACGCGGGCGGCCGGCCGCGCTGGAGCCAGACCCCGGGCAGCCCGAAGGGCGGCGGGCGCCACGCGGACTCCGAGTGGCCCGACGGACGCCAGCTCGTCGTGGACGCCGGGGAGTCCGGCTCCTTCGACCTGATCCCGGGCGAGCGCGCGCGCAACGTGCCGCGCGCCCTGACGTCCGCCCGCGCCACCCGGCTGATCTCCGAGGCCGACTCCCCCAACTCCACCGTCGTCGTGCTCGCGCCGCCGGTGCTCTCGTACGCCGACGCCCTCGCCCTCGTCGACCGCGTGGACGGCGTCCTGGTCGTCTGCGACCCGCGCGCCGTCCACCGCTCCGACCTGTCCCGGATCCGCGAACTGATCAGCGGAGCCGGCGGGACGGTCCTCGGCGCGGTGCTGCACGCCCCGCTGCCCGGCGAGAAGCGCGGCCGCGGCAAGGGCAAGGGCGCCACCGCCCCCTCGCCCGCACCCGCTCCGTCACCGGCCGCACCGCAGCCGCTGACCCGCGAGGCGGCCGAGCCGGAACAGCACATCCCGGGCGACGGCACCGACACGGTCGCACTGCGCACCGTCCGCATGGGCCGGAGATGAGCCGGGGCAAACTCGCCGCCGTCTCCTCGGTCCTGGACCAGGCCGCCTCCAGCGCCACCAACATCCTGGTGCTGGTGCTGGCCGCCCGGCTGTCGTCGGCGGCCGGGTTCGCCGCCTTCTCGATGGTGTACGTGACGTTCACCGTCCTGCTGGGACTGAGCATGGCCTACGTCGGCCAGAGCCTGGTCCTGGAGAAGGCCGGCGAACGGCTCGGCGCGGCCTGCCGGTCGGCCGTGGGCTTCACCGCGGCCGCCTCGGGGGCCGTCGGCGCGGTGCTCGCGGTGCTGGGCCTGCTGCTCGGCGGGGCCGGCGGTACGGCCTTCCTCGCGCTGGGCCTCGTACTGCCGTTGGTGCTCGTACAGGACGGGCTGCGCTACTGCTTCTCGGCGCTGCGCGCCCCCGAGCGGGCGCTGGCCGCCGACGCGCTGCGGCTGGTGTGCGTGGTCGCGGCGCTGGCGGTGCAGCCTTCCGGGGCTTCGGCGGGGCGGCTGGTGCTCGTGTGGGGCCTGTCCGCGCTGCCCGCGCTGGGGCTGGGCCTGTGGCTGCTGCGGCCGTACGTACGCGGCGCGCGGGCGGACCTGCGGCCCTACCTGCGGCGCGGGCACCTGGGGCAGCGGTTCGTGGTCGAGTTCGCGGTGGGCAACGGCTCCAGCCAGCTCGCGGTGCTGGGCCTCGGCGTCTTCGCGACGCCGCTGGCCGTGGGCGCGCTGCGGGGGGCCACGACCCTGTTCGGGCCGCTGAACGTGCTGTTCAACTCGGCGAACTCGTTCGCGCCGCCGGTGCTGTCGCGGCTCGGCGGGGGCCGGCGCGCGGTGGTACGGGCAACGGCCTCGCTGGGCCTGCTGCTGGCGGCGGTCGGCGCGGGCTGGGCGACGGTCCTGGCCCTGCTGCCGGACCGGCTGGGCCGCGAACTGCTGGGCGACACCTGGGCCTCGGCGGCGGCGCTGCTGCCGGCGACGGGGGCGCAGTACGCGGTGATGGGCCTGGGCACGGCCGGCCTGCTGACGCTGCGCGTCCTGGCCCCGAAGGCCACGCTGTCGGTGCAGGTGGTCTTCTCTCTGCTGTCCGTGGCCTTGCTGCTCGGCGGGTACGCGGTGTGGGGCCCGCTCGGCGCGGCCTGGGGCCTCGCGGCCGGCTCAGCCCTCAAAGCCACGGCCGCCTGGCACCGAGCCGCCACCCTCCCGACCCCGCTCCCGGTCCCGGCCGCCTGACCCGCCACAACCCCTGGGGCTCCGCCCCAGACCCCGCGCCTCAAACGCCGGCGAGGCTGGGTGTGCCCGGCAAGGCGGGATGAGCTCGGCCTTGGCCCTTTGGGCGTTTTCGACTCGCACCTGGCAGACAGCACCAGCCAAATCCAGCCC